>CACYAW010000027.1 GCA_902772455.1 uncultured Bacteroidales bacterium | reverse complement strand
CTACAAGGGCATCGTCGATGAGAACAAGGATACTTATTGGGGCCCGATGATGGCCATCTATCTGTGGACCTATTTTTCAGCCAATGATAAGCCTCTCTACGAATCTCTGTCGCCCGAGGCACAGCAGAGCTGGTACGGCAAGAAGATGATTGACGAGATCATGCCAGCCGGTGATACTGGCCGGAAAGCCAAACAATTGACCGTAAAAGGCGATGACGACAAGGAACTGACACTTGAAGACCTGGCCAAGGGCAAGAAGGTGCTGCTCATCGACTTCTGGGCATCGTGGTGCGGACCGTGCCGCAAGGAGATTCCCAATGTCAAGAAACAGTATGAACTTTACAAGGACAAGGGCTTTGAAGTGGTGAGCATCAGCATCGACAAGAATGAAGCCGCATGGCGCAAGGCCGTGGAGCAGGAACAACTGCAATGGCCCAACTTCCTGGACACCATGGGCGCCGCCGATGCCTACAAGGTGCGTTCCATCCCCGCCATGTTCCTGCTTGATGCCGAGAACCTGACCGTGATCGAATCAGGAGAGAACGCGCGTGGCGAAGCCCTCGCCCAGAAACTCGCTGAACTCCTCGGCAAATAATACATACAGTATTCATAGAATTCAAGTGATGTTCTTTGGTTCGGGTGACTGCATGCTGGTCACCCGAATCTTGAAAATGGATTGCTGTAAGTTTTCTTCAAAGATTTGGGTATTGACGTGATTCTTACTATCTTTGCCACAGTAAATCATTCAAGAAACCAAATATTTACAATTATGAAGAAATTGTTGTTTTCCATGCTCATGGGCATGATGGCGCTGGGCATGATGGCCCAGGGTGGCAAATTAACGGTCAGTGGCTCCTATAAGGGACTGGGTGACTCGGCGCGTGTCTTTCTTGTCGATGCCAGCGGCAATATGCTGGTTCAGGAAAGCCGCGCAGTCAAAGGTGAAAAACTTGACATGACTTTTGACCTGGATAATGCAGCGATGCTCTATGTGATCGCCTTGGTGGATGGTCAATTGAGAGCAGACAAAGGCTTTGCCATTCCTGCTCTGCCTGGTGAGCATGCTGTCATCGAGGGCGAAGGCGATGATTATACCCTGGGCGGCTCACAGTTCTATCGCGATTATCACGAGGCATCTCAACTGATCAATGCCCCTCAAGAAGCGGCTCGTGCCTTCATTAAGGAATGCCAAAACAAGTTTAGTCAAGGAGTCCCCGAGGAGGAGATCAATAAGGAATATGAGGAGAAATATCCCGCCCTGGAGCAAGCCCTGGCCGATGCGGTACTGGGCTATGTCAAGGCTCATCCCGATGCCGATGCATCGGCTATGTTGCTCGCCGATTTGGGCAGTGATACCAAGCACATGAAAGAGGGCGCAGCATTGTTGAGCGAGCGTGCCCGTGGCAGCATTGCCGCCAACATGTACAAGGGCATTCTTGCCGCTGTAGAGAAGGAAGAAGCCAGTCAGTCAATCCAAGAGGGACTTGAGAGTCAGATGGCTCCCGATTTCACCCTGATGGACATCAACGGCAAGCCGCTGGCATTGAGTTCGCTGCGTGGCAAGTGGGTGATCATCGACTTCTGGGGCTCATGGTGCGGCTGGTGCATCAAGGGCATGCCCAAGATGAAGGAATACTACGCTAAGTATCAGGACAAACTTGAAATCCTGGGCGTGGACTGCAACGACACTGTCGAGAAATGGAAAAACGCCGTCGCCAAGCACGAGATACCTTGGCTGCACGTGTACTGGGACAAGGACAACGGCGACAACCCGATTGAACTCTATGGCGTTCAAGGCTTCCCCACTAAGGTCGTTGTTGATCCTCAGGGCAAGGTGGCCAAAATCATCGTGGGTGAGGATCCCGCCTTCTACGACTACCTGGACGAGGTGATGAAATAATAGAAAATACTGATTTTTAAACCGTGGCTGAGCCACGGTCCACATGATATTAAACATTATAATAACTAGATATGAACCACACTCAATGTTTGATTATAGGCTCGGGCCCTGCCGGTTACACCGCAGCGATTTATCTGGTGCGCTCGGCCATTGACTGCTTGCTCATCGAGGGCCTGCAGGTGGGAGGACAACTGACACAAACGACAACGATAGAGAATTTCCCAGGTTTCCCCGAGGGCGTTGACGGCTTCCAGCTGATGGACAACATGCGGCAACAGGCTGTGAACCTGGGTGCCAAGATGAAATCGGGCCTCGTGGCTGGCATCGACATGAGCCAGCGCCCGTTCCTGGTGACCCTGGACGGCGGTGAACAGATGACAGCCGACACCATAATCGTGGCCACGGGTGCCACGGCCAAGTACCTGGGCCTGCCCGATGAGACGAAGTATGCGGGCCAAGGCGTTTCGGCCTGTGCGACTTGCGACGGCTTCTTCTACCGCAAGAAGGTCGTGGCCGTCGTGGGTGGCGGCGATACCGCCTGTGAGGAGGCCGACTACCTGAGCCACCTCGCCAATAAAGTCTATCTGATTGTGCGCAAAGACTATCTGCGTGCCAGCGAGGCCATGCAGCAGCGTGTCAAGGAGAACGAGAAAATCGAGATCCTGTTCAATACCAACACCGTGGGCCTGTTTGGCGACAACGGCGTGGAGGGTGCCCACTTGGTGCGTTTCAAGGGCACTGACAAGGAGGAACTGTTCGATATCGCCATCGACGGCTTCTTCCTGGCCATCGGCCACCGTCCCAATACCGAGTTCCTGGGTGGACAGATCGACCTGGACGAGCAGGGCTACATCAAGTTGACGGGTCATAACACAGCCACCAACGTCGAGGGCGTGTTTGCCGCCGGTGACGTCGCCGACCCCCATTACCGACAGGCCATTGTCGCTGCCGCTGGAGGCTGCCGTGCCGCCATCGACGTGAAGCAGTACCTGTCCTGATAGCGGGGCGAGATTATAGAAACGATAGGAGCTATAGCATGCTATGGCTCCTATCGTTTTGTATAAATACCCTTGATTCTTTACTGTTCGGCGGGGACGTTGATGTTGTGGCTCATCACCAAGTCGTGGGTGCGTTGCATGAAGCGGGTGAACTCGCCACGGCTGTCGGGACGCAGGAGGTCGGGACGGGCCTCGGGGATGATGACGTAGTTTTGTCCTCGGCTGACAGGCTTCTGGACGAAGAAGAGCTTGTACCGGGGCTCAACGATGACGGCATGGCCGTTTTCCATCCTGAGCGATACCTTGACCATGGCACCGCCCCGTGTGTCAATGTCGCTCTGGTTGCTGATGAAGTTGCCCATGCTGTACACGAGGAGCACGTTTTTGTCATATTCCTCGCTGTGACGCACCTCCATGGGCTCGACCACATGAGGATGGCCTCCGATGATGAGGTCCACGCCTTGGGACACAAGCCAGTCGGCGAGTGTGCGTTGTGAAGCGACGGGTTTGAGTTGGTACTCAATGCCCCAGTGCAGATTCACGCAGATGGCGTGTGCTCCACGGTTACGTGCCAATGCGATGTCGTCGGCAATCTGCTGCTGGTCGATGAAATCGACAATTACGTCTCCTTGGATGGGAATGCCGTTGGTGCCGTAAGTGTAGTCCAGAAAGGCGATTTTCATGCCCTTGACATTGACGATGTAGGGGATGCGTTTTTCACGCTCCTGCTGATTGCGATAGGTGCCGATGTGGGCGATGCCCAGCGAATCCAGTGCCTTGCAAGTGCGCACCAGTCCCTTGTCACGCCGGTCCAGGCAGTGGTTATTGGCGGTCAAGAACAGGTCAAAACCCACGTCACGCAACTGCTGAGCATAGCTGTCGGGAGCGCTGAAGCAGGGATAGCCCGTGTAGGGCTTGCCTCCCAGCGGGCACTCCAGGTTGACCACTGCGAGGTCGGCCCAGGTGATGTCATCCAGCAGATACTGGAAACATTGATTGTAGTCGTAGGTGCCGTCGGCCTGCTGCGCAGCAGTGATTTGGGGCGCATGCTGCATGGCGTCGCCCACAAACGTCAAGTTGACCGTGTGGTTGCTCTGGAGCAGCGACACGACCGACAACATCAATATGGAGAGCAGTTTCATTTGGTTTTTAGTCCTTAGTCCTTAGTTTTTAGTTCCCAGTTGAATGCGGATGCCTCCTTTAAACTCTAAACTTCAATAGAGCAAGCTGGCTTGCTCTATTGAATCTTTAACGTCCGCGCTTGGCTGCCTTGGCTTGCGCCTTGGCGTTGCGCATCATCTGCATGGGATTGGTCGAAACCTGGTGCATCACTTTGCGCATCGACAGGAACTGCTTGAGCAGACGGTTGACCTCCTCGACACTGGTGCCGCTACCGGCTGCAATGCGTTTGCGTCGGCTGGCATCGATGATGTCGGGATTGGAACGCTCCTTGGGCGTCATCGAACCGATGATGGCCTCCACATTCTTGAAGGCGTCGTCGGGGATGTCAATGTCCTTGATGGCCTTGCCCACGCCGGGAATCATCGAAGCGAGGCTCTTGAGGTTACCCATCTTCTTGATTTGCTTGATCTGCTTGATGAAGTCGTCAAAGTCAAACTTGTTCTGCTTGATTTTCTTCTCCAGCTTCTCGGCCTCTTCCTCGTCATACTGCTGCTGCATGCGGTCCACAAACGACACGATGTCGCCCATGCCCAAAATGCGGTCGGCCATACCGGCGGGACGGAAGGGGTCAAGGTCGGTCATCTTCTCGCCGATACCCACGAACTTGATGGGCTTGTCAACAACGGCGCGAATCGACAGTGCGGCACCACCACGGGTGTCACCATCGAGTTTGGTGAGCACAACTCCGTCAAAGTCGAGTCGGTCGTTAAAGGCCTTAGCCGTGTTCACGGCATCCTGACCAGTCATGGAGTCCACGACGAAGAGCGTCTCGTTAGGATGGATGGCGTCCTTAATGGCCTTGATCTCAACCATCATCGCCTCGTCAACGGCAAGACGGCCGGCTGTATCGACAATCACCAGGTCATAGCCATTCTGCTTGGCATGATCGATGGCGTGCAGGGCGATGGCCACGGGGTCTTTGCTCTCGGGCTCGCTATATACAGGCACTTCGATTTGCTCGGCGATGGTCTTCAGCTGGTCGATAGCGGCGGGACGGTAAACGTCGCAAGCCACGAGCAGCGGTTTACGCTTTTCCTTGCCGCTCTTCAAGCGGTTGGCGAGTTTGCCAGTAAAGGTGGTCTTACCAGAACCCTGCAGACCCGACATCAGGATAACTGCGGGATTGCCATCGATGCTGAAGGTGGCTTCCTCGCCACCCATCAGGGCTGCCAGCTCATCATGGACGATTTTCACCATCAGCTGGCTGGGGTTCACGGCGTTGATCACGTTCTGGCCCATAGCCTTGGCCTTCACGTCATCGACAAATTTCTTGGCGACAGGATAGCTGACATCGGCGTCAACCAGAGCGCGGCGCACTTCCTTCAGGGTGGATGCTACGTTGATTTCGGTGATGCGGCCTTGGCCCTTCAGGACCTTGAATGACCGTTCAAGTTTATCAGATAAATTTTCAAACATATTGTGATTGAGGTTTTTATGATTTCGAGACAAACATTCCGAGGTGGAGCGGGAATGTTAAATGACGTTATTTCTTTTTCTTGATGAGTCGATTGGTCGCAGTGTCGGGGAAGACGATTTGCGGCTTGAACTCGCGGCCCTCCTCGGGGGTGACGATGGCATAGGCCATGATGATGACGATGTCACCCACCTCGACCTTGCGGGCTGCGGCACCGTTCAGGCAGATGGTCCCGCTGCCCCGCTCACCGGCGATGGTGTAGGTGTCCAGCCGCTCGCCGTTGTTGACGTCGACGATATATACACGCTCACCCTCGATGATGCCTGCGGCATCCATGAGGTCCTGATCAATGGTAATGCTGCCAATGTAGTTGAGGTTGGCATCGGTCACCGTGACACGGTGAATCTTGGATTTCATGACCTGGATGAACATAATCTTTGTTGTAAGTTTTTAGTTGTAAGTTTTAAGTACAATTACAATCGCCTAACACCTAAAGCCTAAAGCCTCTTATAGGTGATGTTGTCAATCTCGCGCACATCGCCGCAATAAACGGTGATGCAACCGACAATGTAGTCACTCTCGTCCCAGTCGGTAACGGGCTGCAGCGTGATGCCGTCACAAATCGAGAAATACTCGGTTTCCATTTCGGGCCAGGCGTTGATGGTGGCAACTACCCAGTCGTGGGTCTGTTCCACGGTGTGGTCCTTGGCAAACTCCAGGCTGCGTTGTAGGGTGGCATAGATTTGCGGGGCAACCTTGCGGACCTCAGGGGTGAGGCGCACGTTGCGGCTGCTCTTGGCCAGCCCGTCTTCCTCGCGCACGCAGGGGCACTGCACGATATTGATGTTGAAGCCCAGTTGCTTGATCATCGCACGGATGACGGCAATCTGCTGGAAATCCTTTTCGCCAAAGTAGGCACGGTCGGGCATTACCCAAGTGAAGAGCTTGCTCACGATCTGGCACACGCCATTGAAGTGTCCGGGGCGCATCGCACCCTCCATCACCTGCTGGACGGGACCGAGGTCAAACACGCGGGTGTCGGGCTCGGGATAGATTTCCTCGACAGTGGGCATGAAAGCCACGTCAACACCACAGGCCTCGAGCATTGCCGCATCGCGCTCGGCGGTGCGGGGATAGGTGCGCAAGTCTTCCTTGTTGTTGAATTGCGTGGGGTTGAGGAAGCAACTCACGACAACGGCGTCGTTCTCCTTGCGGGCCCGCTCGATGAGCGACTTGTGACCCTCGTGCAAAGCGCCCATTGTGGGCACCAGACCTACTGATTTACCTGCCTGGCGAAAAGCCTCGACGGCCTCGCGCAACTCATTGACCTTGCTGATAATCTTCATTCTTTTCGATATAATAAGATGCAAATTAAACCGCAAAATTACTGCAAGCCGAACACAAAAGCAAATTATTGCCCGTTTTTGTTGGGCCAAGGCCCGATTTCTCGCCTGCGAAGCCCATATCAGCAAATAGCGTGCCAATCTTTTCTTTTTTAAAAAAAGGTGATGAAATTTTGTGTATCGTCTTAATTGTAGTACCTTTGCAGCCGCTTTTCAAGAAATTATAGATTTAACATACATAGAAAACAAGTAATGAACGTAAGTTTTGAACAAATTGATGCGGTGAACGGAATGCTCACCGTTGAGCTCAAGAGAGAAGATTTCGCAAGCGATGTGAATAAGGAAGTCGCTCAGATGGGTGTGCGCCATCCGCTGAAGGGTTTCCGTCCCGGCAAGGCCCCCAAGTCATTGTTGATGAAGTTCTACGGTCCCAGTGTCACTGCCGATGTCGTTGACCGCAAGGTTAGCCACGCCATCTATGACTACATCCGTGAGAACAAGCTTCAGGTGCTGGGCGAGCCTCTGCCCAACGCCGACACCAAGGTTGACATCATGAAGGACGAGGAGATGACCTTCAAGTATGACCTGGGTCTGGCTCCCGCCGTTGAACTCAAGCTCAACAAGCGCATCAATGTGCCTTATTATAACATTGAGGTGACCGACCAGATGGTTGACGATGCCATTGCCCACGACCGCAAGCGCCTGGGTACCCTCGTTGACGGTGAGGTGAGCGACAAGGAGTCGATGCTGCGTGGCTCGATGGTCGAGCTCGACGAGCAGGGTGAAGTGAAGGAAGATGGCATCAAGGTGGAGCGCACCGTGATCTCGCCGCGTTACATGAACGACGATGACGAGGCTGCCAAGTTTGTCGGTGTAAAGGTGGGTGACACGTTCGCCTTCAACCCCCACAAGGCCTATAACGGCAATGTAGCCGAGCTGTCAGGTCTGCTGAACGTTGACCGCAGCGATGCTGACGTGAAGAGTGACTTCCGCATCACCATCGAGGAAATCAAGGTGAACAAGGATGCCGAGATGAACGAGGAGTTCTTCAAGGGCGTGCTGGGCACCGAGACCGAGGTGAAGGACGAGGCTGCCTTCCGCGAGGCCATGCGCGACATGATCGCCAAGGCTAACGTGCCTGAGAGCAACTACCGTTTCACTGTTGACGCACAGCGCATCCTTACCGAGAAGGCTGGTGAACTGCCCTTGCCCGAGGAATTCTTGAAGCGCTTCCTGAAACTGCGCCGTGAGCAGGACGAGAAGAAAGACGCCGAGATCACCGACGAGGAAGCCCAGAACATGTTCAAGCAGTTGCGTTGGCAGCTTGTTAAGGACCATCTGGCTCAGGAACTGGGTGTCAAGGTCGAGAAAGAGGACATCGATACCGCTGCCTTCATCTTTGCCCAGCAGCAGCTCTCACAGTATGGCATCTACAACGCGCCTGAAGACTTGATCCGCCAGCAGGCCGAGCGCTTCATGCAGGATGACCGCGCCCGTGACGCCATCCAGGAGCATGCCATCGACAACAAGTTCTATACCGCTGTCCGCGAGGCCGTTAAGGTGAATGAGAAGACGATCAGCGTCGAGGACTTCCGCAAACTCTACGAGGAGAAGTAATTTCCATTACCATAGCATTATAATAATGTGGGGCAGGGTAGTGACTCTGCTCCACATCATTATTTATATAATGTCTTTTTGTCATGTCGCTGACGATTGGCGCAGTTATTGTCACAAGCTAAAAACATGAAATAATTCTCATGTCATTAAAAAAGTTTCCCAAACCTGTGTGGGATTGAGAAAAAAATAGTATCTTTGAACAAAAATAATTATTCAACACTAGAAAAATAAGAGAATCAGATGGAAAACGATTTCAGAAAATTTGCAGTACATCACTTGGGTATGAATGGCCTGGCGCTGGATCAGTATGCCGCAGGCGTGTATAACAACTATATCTCGCCCACCATTATGGAGGAGCGCAAGCTTAACGTGGCTCAACTCGACGTGTTCTCGCGATTGATGATGGACCGCATCATCTTCCTGGGCACTCAGGTCGATGACTATAGCGCCAATGTCGTTCAGGCTCAGCTGCTGTATCTCGACACCTCTGACCCTGGTAAGGACATCTTCCTGTACATCAACTCGCCTGGTGGCTCGGTGTACGCCGGCCTTGGCATCTATGACACGATGCAGTATGTCAACAGCGACGTGTCGACCATCTGCACCGGCATGGCCGCATCGATGGCCGCCGTGCTGCTGGTAGCTGGCCAGAAGGGCAAGCGCATGGCCCTGAAGCATAGCCGCGTGATGATCCATCAGCCGATGGGCGGCATCAGCGGTCAGGCATCGGACATCGAGATCACCTCTCGCGAAATCCTCAAGCTCAAACAGGAACTCTATACCATCATCAGCGATCACTCGGGCCAGCCTTACGACAAGGTGTATTCCGACAGTGACCGTGACTACTGGATGACCGCTGCCGAGGCCAAGGACTACGGCATGATTGACAACGTGCTTATCCGCGAGAAACCCGCTACTGAGGAGCCTGCTGCCGAGAAACCCGCTGAGTAACACAATAAAATGGCGAAAAAGAAAGAATCAACACTGTATTGCAGTTTTTGTGGCCGCAGTGACCGTGAAGTCGAGTTGATGTTGCCGGGCATGAACGGCTGCATCTGCAACGATTGTGCCGAGCGTGCGGTGGAACTGTCGCGAGAGTATCTCAAGAAAATGTCCTCGTCGATGCTCCCTGATCTGGACATGGACAGCCTGCCCAAGCCTGATGAAATCAAGGCTTATCTCGACCAGTATGTGATTGGCCAGGAAACGGCCAAGCGTTACCTGTCGGTCGCCGTCTATAACCACTACAAGCGCTTGAACCAGAAGCGTGACGACGATATCGACATCGAGAAGAGCAATATCATCATCGTGGGTCCCACAGGCACGGGAAAGACCTTGCTGGCCAAGACCATCGCACGAATGCTGAAAGTGCCCTTTGCCATCGTCGATGCCACGGTATTGACCGAGGCAGGATATGTGGGCGAGGATATCGAGAGCCTGTTGACGAGGCTGCTGGCGGCGTGTGACTATAATGTCGCTGAGGCCGAGCGTGGAATCGTGTTCATTGACGAGATCGACAAAATCGCACGCAAGGGCGACAACCCGTCGATCACGCGTGACGTGAGCGGCGAGGGTGTGCAGCAAGGCCTGCTTAAACTGCTGGAAGGCTCGGTAGTGAATGTTCCGCCCCAAGGAGGCCGCAAGCACCCTGAGCAGAAGATGATTGCCGTTGACACCAAGAATATCCTATTCATCTGCGGCGGTGCCTTTGAGGGCATTGAACGCAAGATTGCCCAGCGCCTCAACACTCATGTCGTGGGTTACGGCGCCGGAAATCATGTGAGCAGGGCCGACCGTGAAAAGCTGTTGCATTTTGTGGCCCCGCAGGACCTGCGCAGCTATGGTCTGATTCCTGAGATCATCGGCCGTTTGCCCATCCTGACTAACCTTGAGCCGCTGGACCGTGACGCGTTGCTGCGTATCCTCACCGAGCCCAAAAACGCCATTGTGCGCCAGTACAAGAAACTCCTGGAGATGGACGGTGTGGAACTGGTCATCGATGATGACGTGCTGGGTTTTGTCGTAGACAAATCGATTGAATACAAGCTGGGTGCCCGTGGCCTGCGTAGCTTGTTCGAGACCATCATGATCGATGTCATGTACCAGGCCCCGTCGCTCAAGGAGAAACGTTTTGTCCTCACACGTGAGTTTGCCGAGCGTCAGCTCTCCAAATCCAATTATGATCTGCTGGCATCCAATTAGCCTCTAGAGTCTTCAGCTTTGAGAATCCTATGATTCAGGATTGATAATCCCCCGATGGGGAAAGGCTGAAGACTCTAGAGTAAAATATTTTTCTTGAAAAATATCTCCAGTTCCCAAATTTGTACTATATTTGTGAAATCATTGAAACCCTTAACCTTGAATTATGGCGAAAAACAGTAAGTTGACATCAGCTCTGAAGGAATACTTCGGTTTTGAGACTTTTAAAGGTAACCAGGAAGCTATCATCGAGAACCTGCTTGCTGAGCACGACACGTTTGTGTTGATGCCCACGGGCGGAGGAAAGTCGTTGTGTTACCAGTTGCCGGCTCGCATCATGGAAGGCACAGCCATCGTTATTTCGCCGCTTATCGCCCTGATGAAGAACCAGGTCGATGCCATGCGCAGCTACAGCGAGGAGGACGGCATCGCCCATTTCTTGAACTCGTCGCTCACCAAGCAGGCTATTGAAGAGGTGAAAAACGACGTGCGCAGCGGCCGTACCAAGCTCCTGTATGTGGCTCCTGAGTCACTTACTAAAGAAGATAATGTGGCCTTCCTGAAGGATGTGCCCATCTCCTTCTATGCTATCGACGAGGCCCATTGTATCTCGGAGTGGGGACATGATTTCCGTCCTGAATACCGTAATATCCGTCCCATCATCAACCGCATCGGCGTTCGTCCCATCATTGCGTTGACCGCTACCGCTACGCCTAAGGTGCAGCATGATATCCAAAAGAACCTGGGCATGACCGACGCCGCCGTCTTCAAGTCCTCGTTTAACCGTCCCAACCTGTATTACGAGGTACGACCCAAGACCAAGGATGTGGACCGCGAGATTATCAAATTCATCAAGGCTAACGAGGGCAAATCGGGCATCATCTATTGCCTGAGCCGCAAAAAGGTGGAAGAACTTGCCGAGGTCTTGAGATTGAACGACATCAAGGCATTGCCCTATCATGCCGGCATGGAGAGCAGTGTGCGCAGCAACAACCAGGACGCCTTCCTGAGCGAGGACATCGACGTGATCGTGGCCACCATCGCCTTTGGTATGGGTATCGACAAGCCCGACGTGAGGTTTGTCATCCACTATGATATTCCCAAGAGTCTGGAGGGTTACTACCAGGAGACGGGCCGTGCCGGCCGTGACGGAGGTGAGGGCAAGTGCATCACCTTCTACTCGCGCAAGGACCTTGACAAGCTGGAGAAGTTCATGCAAGGCAAGCCCATTGCCGAGCAGGAGATCGGCAAACAGCTGTTGCTGGAGACGCGTGATTATGCCGAGTCATCGGTGTGCCGTCGCCGTTCGCTGCTGCATTACTTTGGTGAGACCTACGAGCAGGACAATTGCGGCAACTGTGATAACTGCATCAAGCCCAAGAAGCGTGTCGAGGCCAGTGAGGAACTGCGTGCCGCCATCGAGACGATCATCACCCTGCGTGAGCGTTTCAAACCAGAATATATCGCCCATGTGATGATGGGTGATGCCACATCTGAGATCCAGGGATACAAGCACAACGAGTTAGACGTGTTTGGCTGCGCCGAGGAGCGTGACGAGAAGTTCCTGCTTGCCGTCATCCGTCAAGGCGTGTTTGCCGACTATCTATCGAAGGATATCGAGAACTATGGCGTCATCAAGGTCACTAAGGAGGGTAAGGCTTTCCTTAATAGCCGCGAAAAATTCTGGATTGTTGAGGATAACCCGTACACCGAGATGCTGGATGAGGAACTGCGTGGCGGTGGCAGCGGCGCTGTCGATGCCGAGCTGTTCAGCATTCTCAAGGACTTGCGCCGCAAGATAGCCAAGCAGCACGGCCTGCCCACCTACGTCATCTTCCAGGAGCCCTCGCTCGACGCGATGGCGACGACCTATCCCATCACGCTCGATGAGTTGCAGAACATTCCTGGCGTTGGCCCGGGCAAGGCTAAGCGTTATGGCCAGGAATTCATCGAACTCATCAAGAAATATGTTGAGGAGAACGAGATTGAGCGTCCCGAGGACATGCGTGTGCGCACTGTTGCCAACAAGAGCAAACTCAAGGTGGAAATCATCACCGCCATCGACCGCAAGGTGCCCCTCGATGCCCTGGCCGAGAGCAAAGACCTGGAAATGGAAGAACTGCTCGACGAGTTGGAAGCCATCGTATATAGCGGAACCAAAATCAACGTCTCGTATTATATCGATGAGGCCGTTGACAACGACATCGTGGATGATATCTTTGAGTATTTCAAGGAGAGCGACACCGACGACATCGAGACGGCGATGCAAGAGCTGGGCGACGATTACACCGAGGAGGAAATCCGCCTTGTGCGCATCAAGTTCCTGAGCGAGATGGGTAACTGATTTGTCTTAGTCCGCGAAATCAGGCAAATCGATTAACAGAATTAACGGGACTGTTTTTGGGGCTGCGCAACGCAGGCTGAAAAACAGTCTCGTTTAATTGATTGGATGTGTGTGCGACAATCGAATAAAATAATAAAATAAAACGAGATAAGTGAAATTTGTTTTATCTTTGCCGATGTTATTGATATGCCAAAATTAGTGATAAAAAGCGAGGAAAGATGAAAAAGATCGTTTTATTGACCGTTTTGTTTTTGTCGGCGTTCATCACTGGCGCTCAGGAGACGTCGTTGATCGCTTATCTTAACTGCGATTCCTATCCCGCTCACATCTTGAATCAACCCAGAGGGGCGTTTGTGATGTCGCTGTCTTGCGATGAGCCGTACCTCTTCAGCCTGTCATCGCCTCAGGACGGCTGGTGGAAAGTCAACGACCTGTGGAATGCCGCCAACGATGAGGACACCACATCGCTTGCGGGCTCTGACACAGGTGAATATTGGATTCATTACACGGCGCTCGGCATTGGCACGAGCAACTATGGCGGGCAAGAACTGTATTTGCGTGCCGCTCCCAACCCTGATGCTGATATCGTTTTCACTTTCAATCAAGAACTTATACTCATGCCGCTGGACTTCGAGAGCGACTGGGTCAAGGTTCAAGTTGACGGCTACGACATCGTCGGCTGGATTGAGAACGAGTGGCTGTGCAGCAACCCGTTGACCAACTGTTGCTAAAAATAGGAGACGTTGCCAAAACGAACACCACGGGTCAATTCCAGTATTGACCCGTTCTTTTTTCCCTATTTTGGGCCCAAGTGGGCGATGAAAGCGAAAAAAAGTGGGGTGGAATATAATTTTTCGTGTGTGCGTGCGTTACATTATAAATTAAGAATGAAAAAACGTAAAATATAAGATTTGAAACCAACCTAAAGAAGATGAAAGCTAAACTTTTGATTTCTTCGTTGCTGTTGGGTGTTGTGGTCCTCGCCTTTGCCAAGGAGAAGGATCCTGTCTTGATGACCATCAACGGCAAGCCAATCAAGCTCTCGGAGTTTGAGTATCTCTATCACAAGAACAATCAGCAACAGGTCGAAAAAGAGACTTTAGACCAGTATGTGGACCGCTTTGTGCTGTACAAGCAGAAGGTCGCCGATGCCGAAGCCGCTGGCATAGACACCACTACTGCCTTTGTCAAGGAGTTTGAGGGCTACCAGAAAGATCTTGCAGCCCCCTATATGACCGAGGATACCACCTACAAGTGGCAGCTGATCAGCGAAGCTTATGACCGTTACAAGAAAGAAATAGATATTGACCACTTCATGCTGCCCGTGGGCCAGACTGATGCTGAGAATGCACCGAAGCTGGCTTTGATGGACAGCCTGCGCACTTGTGTCCTGAATGGCGAAAGCTGGGAATCACTTGTTGACCGTTATTCGAGTGACCCCTCCAAGCAGCGCAACCACGGCCATTACGGTTATGTGTCATCGGGTATGTTCCCCTATGACTTCGAGAATATGCTGTACGGCACTCCCGTGGGCGAGATTTCCAAGCCTTTTGTCACCCAGTATGGTGTTCACATGATTCGTGTCAACAACGTGCGTGACCGCAACGACGTTCATGCCAAGCACATCCTCAAGCTCTTCCCGCCCGATGCCACCGAAGAGCAGAAGGCCGAGTGCAAGGTCAAGATCGACTCGATTTACAATCTGCTCAAGGCTGGAGCCGACTTTGAGGAAATGGCTAAGGCCGAGTCTCAGGACGGCAGCGCAAAGCGTGGCGGTGAACTGGGTTGGTTTGGCCGCGGCAGGATGGTTCAGCCGTTTGAGGACGTCGCCTTCAATCTGGCCGATGGTGCCATCAGCGAGCCGTTTGCCACCCAATTTGGCTACCACATCATCAAGAAGGTGGCTCATGGCGTTCCCTCACTGGCCGATATCCGTGCCGGTATCGAGAACTCCATCAAGCGTGACGGCCGCCTGCAACAGATCGAGAACCGCCGCAAGCAAGAGCTCAAGGCCAAGTATAACTATCGCCTGGATCCCAGCTTCGAGGCCATGCTGACCAAAGAACTCACGGCCAACGGCGGTTATGACTCGGCTTTTGTGGCCCAGAACATCAAGGGCAACAAGAATCCGATGTTCACCTACGGCCAAAAGGAATCGGCACAAGTTCGTGCCCTGTTGCCTCAGCTGAACACGAAGAACGCCATCGCTGATGTGGCTAAGGCTAAGGATTACATCATGTCAAAGGTTGATATCCTGGTCGAGGAGGCTATCAATGACTATGACGCCCACGAGCTGGTGAAGAGCAATCCCGAATACCGCAATCTGCTGAATGAGTACCGTGACGGCATGTTGCTGTTCGAGATCAGCAACCGTCGCGTGTGGAAGGCCGCTGCCAAGGACACCGTAGGCCTTGAGAATTACTACAACGAGAACCGCGGCAAGTACACTTGGGACGAGCCTCACTTCAAGGGCATCATCCTGAGCGCCAAGAGCGACAGCGTGCTCAACCTTGTCAAGGCTGACCTGCTGACCATGGCTGGCGACACGTTGACCGATGGCCTGCACAACAAGTATGGTAACGACATCCGCATGGAGCGCATGGTAGTCAAGAAGGGCGAGAACCAGTATGCCGACTATCTTGCATTCAAGTCTGGCAGCAAGCCCGAGCGCAAGGGCTATCCCGAATTCATGATCATTGAGGGTGGCATCATCAATCAGCCTCAGGAGATGGGTGATGTGCGCGGTGCTGTGACAAGCGATTACCAGGATGTGCTGGAGCAGCGCTGGAAAGAGGAACTGGCCAAGAAATATCCGGCCAAGATTAATAAGAAAGTCCTCAAGAAGGTTAAGTGACCATTTACTGAATAGTTATATCATGGGACTCACGAGGCGCGTCAATACCGCCCTTTGGGTCCCATGATTGCGTAATTGCCGAAAAATATTTACCTTTGCCCAGAAATGAATAGATCGACAGGACGATGAAATCATCCAGGTTCAAGATAACTCCGCGTACACTGGCAGGGCGACTGACGCAGTGGATTATTCTCACGTTACTCCTCACGATGACCGCCATCGCATGGGTCATTTACGGCTTTTCCAAGAACGCCATGGCCGAGGAGGCTGAGAACCGCTACCAGGGTTTCGTGTTGTTGACCAACATGAGGGTTGACAACGAGTTGAACTTGGTGGAGCTTGCCACGGCCAACAATGTCGCCAAGGTGGCCAACAATCTTGGCCGGCCTGACAGAATCCAAAACGTCCTGGTCGAAATCCTTGCCAATAATCCTAATATTGTGGGCTGTGGAGTGGGTTTTGCACCTGATTACTATCCGCAACTGGGCCACTGGTATGAACTTTACGCGTTGCGTAAAGGCGATGGTGTAGAGGTCTCGCAGATTGGCGGTGAGACGCATGACTATTTTAGCGCTGAATGGTACTCAGCAGTCGCTCAGAGCGGTAAAAGCCACTGGACCGACCCTTACTTTGACGATGCTGGCGGCAAAATGCCGCTGTTTACCTATTCCATGCCTGTGTGTGACGAGAAGGGTAGGGTGGTTGCTGTCCTGGGTGCTGACGTATCGCTACAGTGGCTCAAATCGATGCTGCGCGAAATCGATGATAAGAATAACAGCTATCAGTTCCGTGACAGCCTGTTCACTGGCCCGGACACAATTTACAGCTTTATCATCGGCCATGATGGTACCTATATCATCCATCCTGACGAGAATCGTATTATCAACCAGTCATTTTCGGGCAATGCCAGCGAGACGAGCGAGGAACTCGACGATCAGGTCGCTCGCGAGATGCTCGAGGGCAAGGCGGGAAGTGCAGTGCTAGACATCGATGGCGTGAACTCTTCCTTGTTCTATGCGCCGCTGAAAGACATCGGCTGGTCGATGGCGATTGTCGTGCCGCAGCATACTTTTTATCATCGTGCCAACCTGGTGGGAGGCGTCATCTTGATACTCATGGCCCTGGGACTGCTCGTTGCCTTCATGATATGCCGCTCGGCCATCAGGCGCATCACCAGACCGCTGACGAGGTTTGCCGCCTCGGCGCGCGAGGTGGCTATCGGCAATTTTGACGCTCCGTTGCCGGCCATCGCGACACAAGACGAAATCGGTCTGCTGCGGGATTCCTTTGAAGGCATGCAGCACTCGTTGTCGCAATATGTCGAAGACCTGAAGCGCAGTACCGCCTCGCAGGCCGCGATGGACAGTGAGCTGAAAATCGCCAGTGCCATTCAGCGCTCGATGTTGCCTAAGGAGTATCCCGCCTTCCCTAACCGTGACGATATCGACGTGTACGGCCAGCTGCTTCCTGCCAAGGCCGTTGGTGGCGACCTGTATGACTACTTCCTGCGCGATGACAAGCTGTTTTTCTGTATCGGGGACGTGAGCGGTAAGGGCGTTCCTGCCTCGCTGGTGATGGCAGTGACTCGTTTCCTGTTCCGCAATATCGTGTTACATACCGAGAGGCCCGACACCATCGTCGGAGCCATCAACGATGCTCTGGTCGAGAACAACGAGGCCAACATGTTTGTCACGCTTTTTGTTGGAGTATTGGACCTCGCCACTGGCCAAATGCAGTACTGCAATGCCGGCCATATCTCGCCCATCCTGATAGGCGCCGGCATCGGCACACTACCTTGTGACACCAATATCCCTGTGGGTCTGCAGGCGCTGTGGCCCTTCACAATGCAGGAGGTGGATATCAAGCAACAGACCACCATCTTCCTGTACACCGACGGCTTGAGCGAGGCCGAGGATGCCCAGCAACGTCAGTTTGGCACTCAACGCATGCTTCAAGTGATGCGCACTCAGCTTGAATCCCGTCACCACAATCCTCAGGCGCTTATCGACAGCATGATTGACACTGTGCGCGCCTTTGCCGGTGGCGACGAACAGAGCGACGATCTGACGATGCTTGCTGTGCAGTATGCCCGTAAGTCCAATGTGCGATACCAGCGGTCGATTACCCTGAACAATGACATCAACGAGATGCCACAGCTCACCGCTTTTGTCGAGGAGACCTTCCGGCAGTCTCATCTTGATGAGCCGCTGGCGATGCAGATTAACCTCGCTATTGAGGAGGCTGTTGTCAATGTGATGAAATATGCCTATCCTGCGGGTACTCCTGGCCAAGTGTACATCGATTCGCAGGTTCAGGATGACATGTTGCGCTTTGTCATCAGTGACAGCGGCGTTCCGTTTGACCCGACGGCCCGTGCCGCTGTTGACACCGACCGTGGGACCATGGAGCGCGGCATCGGCGGACTGGGCATCCATCTGGTGCGCCAGATTATGGATCAAGTGAAATATGAGAGACAGGGTGACAAGAACGTGCTCACCCTGGTCAAGAAAATATAAAACTAACGACTATCCACTATGGAAATCAGTGTTACCACCAACAAAGGTCAGGCCGTGTTGAGCCTGAAAGGACGCTTGGACACAGCCGCGACTGCGCAGGCCGTTGCCGATATCGACAGTCAGTTGGCCCAGTGTGGCCCTATCAACGAGTTATTGTGTGACGCCAGTGAGCTGGTGTATATCTCCAGTTCGGGACTGCGCATCCTCATGGGTTTAGCCAAGCGTTACAACAACTTCAAGGTTGTGGAGTGTAAACCAGCAGTCTATCAAGTGTTTGACATGACGGGATTTACCAAGATCATGCACATCGAGAAGGCGTTGCGGCACTTGAGCATCGAGGGCTGTCAAATTATCGGTGCTGGAGGCGTGGGAAAGGTTTACCGTCTCGATGACGACACGATTATCAAGGTGTTCCGTGACGAGACGACCATCGAAGAGGTGCAAAACGAGGTGACAATGGCCAAGGAAGCCTTTGTGCTGGGTATGCCGACTGCTATCTCGTTTGACATCGTGCGTGTGGATAACCAGCTGGGCTTGGTCTATGAGTTGCTGAATGCCGACACGATGAGCTACTGTGTCAGGCGCGAGCCTGACCGCATCGATGAGTATGCCCGCATGTATGCTCAGTTGTTCAGGCAGTTGCACTCGATCCATGTCCCCTTGAGCAGCTGCATTCCCAGCGCCCTGGAGAATATGGTGAAGGCAGTGAAGCACATCGGCCGGTACTTTGACACGGCTAAGATTGACCTGCTGCTGCGCATAGTAGGCAGCATTCCCCAAGACGACCGCCTGTTGCATTGCGACCTGCAAAGCAAGAACGCCATGATTCAGAACGGCGAGCCTATGCTCATCGACATGGGAGAAGTGGGTTATGGCCACCCGTTAATCGACCTGGGCAATTCCTATTCCTCGATGGTGACGCTACTGGGCGATTTTGAGCAGATCATCGGCCTTCCTCAATCGCTGGCCCGTGAGTTGTGGAACCGCATGATTGGCTATTACTTTGAGGGTGCCGATGCGGTGGAACAGGCTCACCGCATCGAGCAGATTTGGGCCATAAGCATTGTGCGCAACTTCAGCTGGCTGGCCCTGTCGGACAGTTTCCCCGAGGACCTTATCCGCCAGTGCCAGGATGCTTTTGATGAACGTGTCGTGCGTCACAAGGATCATCTGCTTGCCGTATGCGAAACATTTGGTGATTTCAGCCTTCAATAACACAATCAATACAAGATTAAGACGATGAAAATGAGAAGAGTGCTGTTATGCCTACTCGTGAGTGTGTGCTTGCCGCTGATGGCCTTTTCACAGGCCTCATCCCCGTTGCAGGTGCAGGAGTTCATGCTGAGCAACGGCATGAAGGTGTGGGTCAATGTGGACCACAGCCAGCCCAAGGTCTTTGGCGCCGTGGTCGTCAATGCCGGCGCGGTGGATTGTCCTGACACAGGCATCGCCCATTACTTTGAGCACATCATGTTCAAGGGCACCGACGAGCTGGGCACGGTGGATTATACCGCCGAGAAGGTCTATCTGGATTCCATCTCGATGAAGTATGACGAGTTGGCCCTTACCAGCGACGCCAATCGCCGCAAGACCATCCAGCAGGACATCAACCGCTTGAATGTCGCTGCGTCGGAATATGCCATCCCCAACGAGTTTAACCGCCTGACCACGATGAGCGGCGGCACGGACCTGAATGCGGGAACGTCCTATGATTTCACCTTTTATCATAACACGTTCATGCCCCAATACATCGAGCGCTGGTGCGAACTCAACAGCCACCGCTTGATTCATCCGGTCTTCCGTCTGTTCCAGGGTGAGCTGGAAACCGTCTATGAGGAGAAGAACATGTACAGCGACGACCCTGGCGCGATGCTGCTTGAGCAGATCACCAGCAAGTTCTTTGCAGGCACACCTTACGCCTATCCCATCGTGGGCAGCACCGAGAATCTGAAGAATCCCAAACTCTCGGACATGGAGGCGTTTTACAAGAAATATTATGTGGCCTCGAACATGGGCCTTATCCTGTCGGGCGACATCAATACCGAAAACCTCCTGCCCCTGCTGGAACGCACCTTTGGCCGTCTGGAACGCGGTGTGAAGCCCGTTCGCGAAAAGGTTGTCGCTCCTGCCATCCAGGGCCAGCCGGTAGAGAAATTCCTGTTCCCCATGCCCATCATCGGCATGAGTGCCATGCTGTTCCGCGGCCCGTCGGAGTGCGATGCCGATGCCCCTGCGCTCAAGGTGGCCATGTCGCTGTTGAGCAACGAGAACAAGACCGGCTTGCTCGATGAGCTGATCAACAATCACCGTGTTTATCTGTCGATGGCTCAGCACTTGGGGTTCAACCAGACCGGCGCGTTGATGGTGATGGTTGTTCCCAAACTGTTGTGCAAGGTAAAAACCGCCGAGAACCTGTGCCTCGAACAAATCGAGAAACTGCTGAACGGAGAATTCACCGACGAGCAGCTGGAGGCCGCCAAGCAGATGATAGTGTATGAAAACGAGTCTGCCCTGGAGTCGATTTCCAAGCGTAGCGATGAGATGGTGGCCGCGATGTCCACCGGCATGTCATGGGACGATTACATGAAACTGAAAAGTTCAGTGGCCGGTGTCACGCGTGACGACATCATCGGTGTGGCGCGCAAGTACTTTACCGGCAATTTTTACCGTTTCCACAAGAAAAACGGCCGTTGCAAGGCCGAGCAAATCGCCAAGCCCGAGTACACTCCTGTCAAGCCCAAACACAGCGACGAAGAGTCGGCTTTTGCCCATCGCCTGCTTGAAATCGATGCAGACCAGACGCCTCAACTGCGCTTTGTTGACTTTGACAAGGATGTGGTCAAGACCCCGCTCAATGGCGGCAATCTGCTGTATTCTACCAAGAATCCCATGAATGACAACTTCTCGTTGGTGATCAACTTCCACAAGGGATCGATGCACGACAAGCTGCTTGAAGTCGCAGGCGACTATGTGGGAGAGTTGGGCACCGACTCGCTCGATGTCAAAGCGCTGGGCACCGCCATGCAGGCCTTGGGCGCCAAGCTGGATATTACTGCCGACGAGCAGTCCACCTTAGTCATTCTGCGAGGCGAGGACAATCACTTGGAAGCCACACTGGACCTGCTGAGCCATTTTCTGGGTAACATGAAGGCCGACAAGGAGAAGCTCGACGATATCAAGGACACCGCGGGTCCCAGCGAGAAGTCCTTCTGGGACGACAATACCGAAGTGTTTGCCGCCCTGGCCAGCAAGGTAATGAAGGGAGAGCGCTCCTCTTATCTGACCCGCTTGACCGCCAAGGAACTCAAGAGGGTGCGTCCCGAGCAGCTCGTTGCCTCGTTCAAGCAGCTGTATGACTGCCGCTGCGACGTGTGCTATACCGGCGTCAGGGATGGCGCTCAGGTGGCCCAGGAAATCAAGAACCGATTGCCGCAACTGGCAGGTGCTCAGGAAAACGCCATGCAGGAAATTGCCTTGCAGACGCCCCAGCAGCCCACGGTCTATCTCTTTGATATGCCGTCATCGCGTCAGACCATCGTGGCCGCTTACCGCCCGCTGGCCGATGTGACCAGTGACCGCGACCGTGCCCGCCTGGAGCTGTGGGGCGAGTACTTTGGCGGCGACATGTCGTCGGTGCTCTTCCAGGAGGTTCGTGAATTCCGTTCGATGGCCTATGCGGCACAGGGTGTGGCCCTGACGCCGACACTGGCACGCTCGGCAAGCCCCAGCGGCTATCTGTCACTTGTCGCCACCCAGGCCGACAAGTCGATGCAAGTCATCGGACTGCTGGACACTCTGCTCAACGACATGCCTGTGAACCGTGGCAATATGCCGGTGGCCAAAACGTGCCTTGTCAATGAGATTAACAGTTCTTATCCCACCTTCCGCGGCATGCCTATCATCGTGTCTCAATCTGAGCGCATGGGCTACACCCGCGACGCCAACACGATCATGGCCGAGCAACTGTCTGGTCTTGATGAGGGCGACATCATGAAGTTCTACGATGAGCACATCAAGAATCAGCCCTATCAGCTGATGATTGTGGGCAACGCCAAGAAACTCGACCTCAAGGAACTGGCCCGCTACGGCACCATTGTCAAGGTCAAGAAGGGCGACATCTACAAGACTAAATAATGCTCGCTGTCGCGAGCAGTTTAGAGCCTATTATGCAGGCCATGGGCCTGCAGTTTAGAGTTTAGAGTTTAGTGCTTAGAGAGGGGCATCCGCATTAATGCTCGCTGTCGCGAGCAGTTTAGAGTTTAGGGTTTAGAGTTTAGAGAGGGCATCCGCATTAATGCTCGCTGTCGCGAGCAGTTTAGAGTTTAGGGTTTAGAGTTTAGAGGGGCATCCGCATTAATGCTCGCTGTCGCGAGCAGTTTAGAGTTTAGGGTTTAGAGTTTAGAGAGGGCATCCGCATTGATGCTCGCTAGCGCGAGCAGTTTAGAGTTTAGAGTGCGTTAGTCAACACATAACTCCTAACTCACAACTTCGGGGGTTAGTCCTCATGAACGAGCATCAGCGATATAGTCATCCAGTTTATCTGTCAATCCCATGCTTTCGGCCAGGCGACGCTTCTTGTTATACACCGAGTGAACGTCGTTGTATCCCATGCACGCCATCACCACCGTGATAGGCAGTTCGCAGCAGCACAGGCTCAAGAACCGCACATCGGACTCGCTGAGCGATGGATCCTTCTCAATGAAGTGAGTAATTATACCGTTGTGGGTGCTGTCGGCATAGGCACGAATGCCTGACCAGAACGAATCATCAGGCTGATTCACACTGTATGCCTTCCTGAACAGTTCTCCGAATTTCTTTGGGAAATGGGTAAACTGCGTGTAGTGAATCTCCACGAGCTTAGTAAACGTCTCAATCTGTTGGCTAATCGTTTCTTTCAGGCTGTCACTCATTGCATGGTTCTCATTCAACTGTAACGACAGTTGGATAGTATCGTTCCTCAAGCGCTCAATGGTGTCTTCGCTCTCGCGCAACTGTTGGCGTCGGCGCTGCAACCTCCTGCGCATGGCCAGAATCACCATCCCCAGTGCACCTGCTACCAGCAGGGTTCCCATCAGCGATATGATCCAGTTAGTCCTGTACCTTAACGATTTATTCTTCAATACCTCGTTGTCATACTTCGCTTCCGCGTCGCGCAGCTGTCGCTGTATGCCATTGTCACACAACGAGTCACCAATTTGACATGCACGTTCAAAATGGTACTGATAATGGCTGATGTCACCCTGGCAGCGAGCCAATTCGGCAAGACACCGGTTATAGAGCACCCGCAAGCCGTCAGACAACTCCCCCTTTTCTACCCGTTTCAGATAATCACTCGCTTGATCTGGCTTGTTAAGTCTTGCCTGGGTATAAGTGGCAATCAGCAGCAGGTGGTCACGGCGGTCTTGCGGACTTTGCTCTCCATTCAACAACGACACAGCAATATCCTTAGCCGCCACAACATCTTCGATATCCTGGCTAAACATCTTCATGTCGGCAAGATAGATGAGTGTTGTTTGTTCCCAGGCTGTTTGATGAAGAGCTCTAGCCAACCTGTCGGCTTGCTCTAGATATAGAGTTGCGCTGTCTCTTTTATCACGTGCCACATAAGACCCCCCGATTGTCGATAAGCAGGTCAGGATATAGACACTGTCCGGCACTTGCTCAAAATGGTGCAGCGCCTGCTTCAGGTTCAAGATATCGGCACTGTCCATCACCAGATAGTCACGGTATAGGCAGCCTATCCGCGGTCATGGCCGACTCGGGGTTGCCTAGCACCTCGGTCACCGCACCTTTGTAGATATAGGAACGTGTGAGCTTTTCTTGCTCTCCATCATGGCGCTTGTAATAATCCAGAGCCACGTTAATGGTGCTGTCACTGCTGATGTCCGCATAGCTGCGGTACTGCGCCTGCGTCAGCAGCAGCGCATGATAAGCCCGGTCACTGGCGCTCCGCAGGCCAGCACTATCCATGACGCTGAGCACTTGCAGGGCACTGTCAGGGTTGTTCACGCGCAGCAGGCTATCGGCAGTTCTCAACCGGGCATCATACGAGTGGCGGCTATCACACCCGGCAATGGATACGACCGCCAATATTGATAAATAGAGTATTACAACCTTCGTTTTCATCATGTGCAAAGTTAATAATTATTTTGTATTATTTACCCCCAAAAAACAGCATGATTGACACCGATAAAAACCTTGTTACAAGGGTGTTACATTTAAAATTTATAAAACATTGATAATCAGAGTTCTAGATATTCATGTGTTACATCAAGAAACTTGTTTTTTTTAATGGATACCAGTAATTTTGCGTATAATTCTATTAATAATTTATTCACATGAAACGAGGAACATTATTTTCAATTCTAGCAATGATGGCTTTAAGTCTATTTGCTCAACACTATCAACAGCCCATCGCTCTTGAGCACAAGGGAGGGCCCCGCTCGGGCAACCTGCCCACGTGTCCCGACGCGCCCCAGGCTTATTATTGTTATAATGATAAGTCCCAGTGGATCCTTATCGACGGCAACGGAGTGGTCAACTACTATGACGTGGAAATCACCTCGCCTGTGACCAACGCGGTCGAGATTTCCACCCAGGTCGACGGCAGCTACGACACCTTCGACATCTCGTCACTAGCGCCTGGCCTCCACGTCATCACCATCGAATCCCCCTCGGGAAACATCTACGAGGGCACGTTCACTTCCTACTAAAATGCCATTTCAACGGGAATTCTGAAATTTCCCGTTGAAATGGCGCTTTTTTGAGTTAAACACTTTTTTATTTATAATTTTATATCAGTATAGTTTATGAAGAAGATTTTATTTTTGGCAGTATTCTGCCTGCTGGCAAGCGCCAGCCCCGTGAGTGCCGCAAACTATTTCAGTCTGCGCACCGAAACGACCACTCCGGTCAACGACACGCTCCGCATCTCGCCCAATTTAGTGGGCACTTACTGTCCGATGTTTGTTACAGCCAACTTTGACGGATACCTTGA
>CACYAW010000026.1 GCA_902772455.1 uncultured Bacteroidales bacterium | reverse complement strand
TCGAACCCACGACCCATTGATTAAGAGTCAATTGCTCTACCAACTGAGCTACGGAGTCATCGTTTGTTCAATTGCGACTGCAAAGGTACTGCTTTTTTCTAAACTACCAACTATTTTGACGATTTTTTTTGAAAAAAAGTGCATTTTCTCGTTTCACCAAATTTGAGGTAATTACACATTTATCTGATTATCAGCCAATTCGTATTTTATCAAGGAATTCATGTTTTTTTGGATAATTGCGGGAATTGTGCTAATTTTGTGATGTAAAACTCATCTAAAACTCCAAAGAAATGGAAAAACGATATGATTTTGACCGTGTGATAGACCGCCGTGGCACCGGCTGTGTGATGGTTGACCGCTGTAAAGAGATGTTCGGACGTGAGGACGTGCTGCCCCTGTGGGTGGCCGACATGGGCTTTGCCGCCTGTCCCGACATCACCCGGGCCCTTGCCGATCGCATCACGGGGCACCCCATCTACGGCTACAGCGTGCCACTTGAGGACTACTGGCAATCGATCATTGACTGGCAACGTGAGCGCAACGGGCTGGAATTCACGACCGACGAGGCCTGCTTCATCGGCGGCATCGTCAACGGTTTTGGCCTGGCACTCAACTACTTCACCCGCCCGGGCGACAAGGTAGTCATTCAGGAGCCCGTCTATCACCCTTTCAAGATGCTCATCCAGGGCAATAACCGCATGGTGGTGAACAACGCGCTGGTAGGCACCGACGACGGCTTCTACCGCATGGACCTTGAGGGACTGGAGCGCATCTTCGAGCAGGAGCGCCCGCCCATGATGGTATTGTGCAACCCGCACAACCCCATCGGCATTGCTTGGGACGCCGACGTTCAACGCCAGGTGGCAGCACTGGCACGCAAATATGGCGTGGTGGTCTTCAGCGACGAAATCCACGGCGACCTGACCTTGAAGGGTCATCACCACACGTCGTTCCTCACCGTGAGCGACGACGCCCGCGCCGTGGGTGTGGTGATGGGAGCGCCCAGCAAGACGTTTAATATTGCGGGCATTGTGAGTTCGTGGTGCGTCATCAAGAATCCCGACCTGCGCAAGCCCTTCTTCCACCACTTGGAGGCCAACGAGCAGTGCTCGCCCAATTTCCTGTCGATGACGGCCACCCGTGCCGCTTACCGCCACGGGGCAGAATGGCTGCGTCAGTGCCTGGAGTACATCGAGGGCAATATCGACATGGTGGTGGACTACTGCCGTGACCACATCCCCGGCATCAGGGCCATCAAGCCACAGGCCTCGTTCCTGGTGTGGCTCGATTGCACAGGGCTAAAGTTGGAACACGACGCGCTGATTGACCTGTTTGTCAACAAGGCACGCCTGGGCCTGAACGACGGAGCGATGTTCGGCAAAGCCGGTAGCGGCTTCATGCGCCTCAACGTCGCCGTTCCGCGCAGCATCCTCACGCAGGCCATGCAACAACTGGCCACCGCCATAAAACAACTATAAGACAATACTTAAAGGGAAAACAATAATTACGATTACAAAAGCAACCGCACTCTTAGTTATAAAGACAACTATAACAACTCAAACAACCATTATTTATCTGTTGTTCAAGTTGTTATAGTTGTTTTTTAATACTTACAAGCTGGATAGCTTAGTATTTATTGTTGTTCTTTTATCAGGCGAGCTTGGCGAGGGCGGCTGCGATGCGCTTGGCGGCCTCACGCAGGTTCTCGTCGCTGGTGGCGTAGCTCAGGCGGATGTAACCCGGGCAGCAGAAGGCGGTACCGGCCACGGTAGCGACATGGGCTTCGTTGAGCAGATACAGAGCGAGGTCATTGTCATCGTTGATGACAGTGTCGCCACAGCGCTTGCCGTAGTAGTATTCTACCCTGGGGAAGGCATAGAAGGCACCGTCGGGCATATTCAGTTCCAGACCGGGAATCTCCTGCAGCAGACCCACGATGAGGTTGCGGCGGCGCTCAAAGGCCACTCGCATCTCCTCGACGCAATCCTGGGGACCGTTATAGGCGGCCTCGGCAGCTTTCTGGGCAATCGAAGAAACACCGCTGGTGTACTGGCCCTGCATCTTGTTCACGGCCTTGGCCACCCACAAGGGAGCGGCAATGTAACCGATACGGTAACCAGTCATGGCATAGGCCTTGGAAACACCGTTGATGATAACCACCTGCTCCTTGATGGCATCAAACTGGGCGAGCGACTCGTGGTGGCCCACATAGTTGATGTGCTCATAAATCTCGTCGGCAATGACCATCACCTCGGGATGGCGCTCCAGCATTTCGGCGATAGCCTTCAGCTCATCGCGGGTGTAGATGGCGCCGCTGGGGTTGCTGGGCGAGCAGATGACGATGACGCGGGTTTTATCGGTGATGACGGCCTCGAGTTCGGCGGCAGTCACCTTGAAGTTCTTCTCCATGCTCGAGGGTAGCAGGATGCTCTTGCCGCCGGCAAGGTTGACCATCTGCACATAGCTCACCCATGCGGGAGTGGGAATGATGACCTCGTCACCGGGGTTGACCAGTGCCATGATGGTATTGCACAGCTCATGCTTGGCACCGTTACCGATGATGATCTGGTCGGTGGTGTATTCCAAGCCGTTCTCGCGGCGCAGCTTCTCGCACACAGCCTGACGCAACGACAGATAGCCGGGAACGGGCGAATAGAACGAGAAGTTATCGTCCACCGCCTGCTTGGCGGCAGCCTTGATGTGGTCGGGAGTAAAGAAATCGGGTTCTCCTACCGAGAGGTTAATCACATCCACGCCCTGAGCGCGCAGCTCGCTGCTCTTTTGTGACATGGCCAGGGTGGCACTCGGTGCCAGTGCGTTGATACGGTCCGAAAGTCGGTTCATTGTATGATCTGTTTAAGTTGTAAGATTTTAGTTTTTAGTTAATTAGTCTTTTGTTACCGCAAAGGTAACCATTTTTCTTTGAATGGGCAAATTATTATCCAGTTTCTAGTTTTTAGTCCCTAGTTTCTAGTCTCTAGTTTCTAGTTTCTAGTTTCTAGTCCTTAGTTGTTAGTCCTTAGTTAGCCCCCTAAAACCTAAAGCCTAAAACCTAAAACCTAAAACCTAAAACCTAAAACCTAAACTCATCTCTCCACCACCCTGCCGTCCACAACCTTATAGCGGCGGTCAAACTCCTCACGCGTGCGTTTCCAGCGGTTGTGGCTCCACAGCCAGTACTGCGGCGCACGGTTGATGGTCTGCTCCATCATTCTGAAGTAAGTGTCGGTCAACTCAAACTCGCCCATTGTCGAGGGGTCGCGCGTGATGACCTTGTATTCACACTGGTAGCGCCCACGTCCCACACGCTTGACGTCAACATAGACGGCAGCCTGGTTCTGGGAGTGGACGATGCGCTCGATGCCGGTGAACACGGGCGTCTCCTGGTTGAGGAAGGTGAGCCAGTGGTGGATATTGTGCCACGTGGGCACCTGGTCGTTGATGTAGCCCAGAATTGTAGGGTGTCCGTCGCGCTTGTTGCCCAAGATCCAGCGCAGGGTCTCCTTCATCGATACGTTGTCCGAACCCATTCGTCCGCGGGTTTTGAGCACGACGCGGTTAATGACCTCGTTCTCCAGCGGATGATAGATCTGTCCCATCGCTGCATCGTTGACCAGAGGCCGCAGCCACAGCACGAGCGAGGAAACCCATTCCCAGTTGCCGTAGTGCCCCAGCAGCAGCGCGACAGACTGTCCGCTGTTGAGGATTTCGGCCACCTGCTCACTGCCCTTGAAGGTCATGCGCCGCATGATGTTCCTGTCGCTAATCGAGGTGTACTTTACCGTCTCGACCAGGAGGTCGCAAAAGTGGCGGTAGAATTGCCGCTGCAGCGTCTTGAGTTCCTTATCGCTCTTGTCGGGATAGGCGTTGCGCAGGTTTTTCGAGATCACGCGGTGACGGTAACGCATCACACAGGCCACGATCACGAAGAGCACGTCGCTGAACAGGTAGTGCAGCCACAAGGGCAGCAACGACAGCCCGTACCAAGCGCCGTAAATCACCCAAAAAGCGATATTTTCAAGAGCCTTTTTCATAAACGACTGCGAAGTTACAACATTTTTCCAACATCCAATCATAAACCCAAACCTAAAAAAGTGTAATTTTGCAGTTGCTATGAAAACCATTATCACATTCCTGAAGAATTGGACGTTGCCCAGCGCGATTGTGTCGGGCACGGTCATCTATTTGATATTCTATTGGGTGAGGGCCCTGGATCCCGTAAGCGAGGTGATGGAGCCGATTTTCGACACCATTCTGCCGCTGTTCATGAGCCTGATCCTGTTCACGACGTTTCTGCGCGTGGATTTCCACAAGATGCGCCCGGCCATGTGGCACCTGTGGGTGTCGGTCTTCCAGGTGGTGCTGGTGGCGTTGCTGGTGGCACTCATTTTGGGCTTTGACATGAAGGGCAAGGACCTCATCCTGATGGAGGGCATCCTCACGTGCGTCATCTGCCCCGGTGCCAGCGCCGCCCCTGTGGTGACGGGCAAACTGGGCGGCGACCTCGAGACGATGACCAGCTATGTGTTCCTCTCCAACCTCGTCACCGTGGTCGCCGTTCCCGTGGTGTTCCCGCTCATCGACAAGGGCGTGGATATCGACTTCTGGACCGCCTTCTGGATGATCATGTACAAGGTCTTCCTCGTACTGGTGCTGCCACTCATCGGCGCCTATTTCGTGAAGCACTACCTGCCGCGCGTGCAGCAGCGGCTGGTGGCCATCCAGGACCTGTCGTTCTACATGTGGGGCATCTCGCTGACCATCGTCACGGGCTGCACCGTGAAGAACATCGTCAACAGCGGCGCGCCCCTGGTGTTCCTCATCACCATCGCCCTGGTGTCGCTGCTCATCTGCCTGGTCCAGTTCGCTGTGGGCAGGTACATCGGGCATTTCTTCGGCACCGTCATCGAGAGCGGCCAGGGACTGGGCCAGAAGAACACCGCCTTTGCCGTGTGGATTGCCTACACCTACCTCAGCCCCTTGTCGGTTGCGGGCCCCGGCTGCTACATCCTGTGGCAAAACGCCATCAACAGCCTGGAGATATGGCACCACCGCAAGCAGCAAGAACGCTTATCTGCTGCAGGACCGCACGCCAAGTCGCCAAGTCGCTAAGTTTTTAATATTTTTCAACGCTTGACATGAAAAAACTGATCAATCCATATCTTGACAAAAAGGGTTACAACTGCTTCGGTTGCAGCCCCGCCAACCCCATTGGCCTGCATCTGGAGTTTTGGGAGGACGGCGAAGACGTCGTCACCACCTGGTCCCCTAACGTCAACTATGACGGCTGGGTAGAGACCCTGCACGGCGGCATCATCAGCACCCTCATCGACGAGCTCGCCAACTGGGTGCTTTCACGCCGCCTGCAGGCCGCCGGCGTCACCACCAAGTTAGAGGTGAAGTTCCGCCGGCCCGTCTCGACACGTGACCCGCAAATCACCCTGCGAGGCCACCTCGTGGGCAACGTGCGCAACTACTACACCGTCCACGTCACCGTCCACGACAGCGAGGGCCGCCTGTGCGATGAGGGCGACGTCACCTACTGCATGTTCGACAAAGCCCGCTCCCGCGAAATGGGCTTTACCGCCTGCCTCACCGACAACGAAGTCCAGTAACCGTGTCCGGACTTCTCAGCCAAAACAACTCATTAAACCTCACGCTATTATTTCAGATAACACCCACAACATGACTAGCGTGAAACCAGCGGATGCGAATACCAATTAGCTTAATTCGTTTAATTCGCAGACTAAAACTTTTCGGGGGGGAGTTAATAGTCGTTAAATCACCGACTGGCTGCTCCTCCACGCCCGCTAAGGTACAATGACGCAACATGCCTGTCCATGACAAAAAGCATCATCGCCCAAGTTTTTGGCTCATCGGTGACCGTGAATGAAGAAAAACGCTTAACTTTGTGGCACAACAATAGACCGAGACATCTATTCTTAACCCGTTGAGAATACTATGGCGAAAAAACAGATCAAGGAAAAATCCATCGAGGAGGCACTGTGGGAGTCGGCCAACAAGCTGCGCGGCTCGGTAGAGCCCTCCGAATACAAGCACGTGGTCCTCAGCCTCATCTTCTTGAAGTATGCCAACGACCGCTTCACCGAGCGACGCCACGAACTGGTAGCCGACGGCAAGGAGGCATTTGTCGACAACCCCGTTTTCTATAATGCCAAGAACGTCTTCTATCTCGACCCCGAGAGCCGCTGGGACTACCTGATCGAGAACTCCAAGCAGAACGACATCGCCATCAAGATCGACAAGGCCCTGGCACGCGTCGAGCAGAGCAACCCCACCCTCAAGGGTGCTCTCCCCAGCAACTACTATGCCGGCCTCTCGCTCGACCGCACCAAACTCGCCGCCCTGCTCGACGAGATCAACAAGATCGACACCCTCAAGGACCCTGAGAACGACCTCATCGGACGCGTCTATGAATACTTCCTGGGCAAGTTCGCCATCGCTGAGGGAAAGGGCAAGGGCGAGTACTACACACCCAAGAGCATCGTCAACCTTATCGCCGAGATGATTGAGCCCTACCGCGGCAAAATCTACGACCCCTGCTGCGGCTCAGGCGGCATGTTCGTGCAGAGCATGAAGTTCATCGAGGCACACCACGGCAACAAGCGCGACATCTCGGTCTATGGACAGGAATACACCAACACCACCTACAAGCTGGCTAAGATGAATCTCGCCATCCGTGGCATCGCATGCAACCTGGGCGACATGGCGGCCGACACCTTCCACAACGACCAGCACAAGGACCTCAAGGCCGACTTCATCATGGCAAACCCGCCCTTCAACCAGAAGGCCTGGCGCGCCGACAACGAACTCAAGGACGACCCGCGATGGGTGGGCTACGAGACGCCTCCCACCAGCAACGCCAACTACGGCTGGATACTCAACATCGTCTCCAAACTCTCAGCCAACGGCACAGCGGGCTTCCTGCTGGCCAACGGTGCACTGAGCGGTGACGGCACCGAGCTGGCCATACGCCGCCAGCTCTTACAGAATCACCTAGTCGAGGCCATCGTCATCCTGCCGCGCAACATGTTCTACTCGACCGACATCAGCGTCACCTTGTGGATACTCAACCACAACAAGCGGGCACGCGTGGTGGAGCAGAACGGCAAGATGGTCCGTTACCGCGACCGTGAGAACGAAGTCCTGTTCATCGACCTGCGCCAGTGGGGCGAGCCCTTCGAGAAAAAGTATATCCAGTTCTCACAGGAGCAAATCACCCAGATTGCCCAAAACTTCCACAACTGGCAGCGCGAGGGACACGAGCTCACCTACCGTAACGAGCCCGAATACTGCTACAGCGCCACCCTCGACGAGATAGAGCAGAAGGGCTGGAGCCTCGTGCCCAGCAAATACATCAAGTTCCGCAACCGCGACGAGCAGATCGACTTCGACACCCGCATGCGACAGCTCCAGGCCGACCTGCGCGACCTTCTCCAGCAAGAACAGCAAAGCAACAAGGACCTCAAAGCCCTCTTTGACAAACTCGGCTACACCCTGTAACATTTTTCCCTGATTCCATAAATAATTCAGAGAAAATCACTATTTTTGTGACTTATTACCAACCAGTGCCCATGAATTACCAACGTTTAGGCAACTATATCAGGGAAGTAAACATCCGCAACCGAGATATGCGGGTGAATAACTTGCAGGGCGTTAGTATTTCAAAGGCCTTTATGCCCTCGATTGCTAATACCATTGGTACCGATATGTCAACCTATAAGATAGTTGAACGTGGGCAGTTTGCTTATGGGCCGGTCACGTCGCGCAATGGCGACAAGGTGTCCATTGCATTGCTGGAAGATTGTGACACTGCCATTATCTCTCAGGCATACACTGTTTTTGAGGTGATAGACACTGATAAACTGTTGCCTGAATATTTGATGATGTGGTTCCGTCGTCCTGAGTTTGACCGCTATGCGCGTTTTCATTCTCATGGCAGCGCCCGTGAAGTCTTTGACTGGGAGGAAATGTGCGACGTACAGCTGCCAGTCCCACCGATCGAGCGACAGCGCGAAATCGTCGCCGAATACGAGACCCTGACCCGCCGCATACGCCTCAACCAACAAATCATCCAACGGCTCGAAGACTCCGCCCAAACCCTCTACCGAAACACCTTCATCGACAACATCGACACCCCCCCCCCCCCCGGCTGGCACCTCGCCCCCCTGACAGAGATTGCAACTTATCTGAATGGAATAGCATGCCAAAAATACCAGACTGATGGAGATGTGTTTCTTCCCGTATTGAAAATAAGGGAATTAACTCAAGGTTGCTGCGATTCAAATAGCGATCACGTTCTTACTAACATTCCAATTGAATTTGTGATAGATGATGGAGATGTTATTTTCTCATGGTCTGCAACTTTGTTAATAGATATCTGGTGTGGTGGTAAATGTGCACTGAATCAGCATTTATTTAAAGTCACTTCGGATATCTACCCAAAATGGTTTTATTACTTATGGACACAAAATCATATTGCAGAGTGGAAACATTTGATTGCAGCTAAAGCAACGTCAATGGGACATATAAAGCGAGAAGACTTAGAATCAGCGCAGGTGATAATTCCTTCAGATGGTGCTTTAAAGGAATTGGATATGCTCATGAGTCCATTATTTGAGATGTATTTCCAAAAGAAAAAAGAGAATATTAAACTAACCGAATTACAGTCTTTGCTCCTGGCAAAGATGGGCCAATAATAAATTACTATTATGGAATCAATTATTGCTTTTTTAGAGTACAAAACTAAAGTAATCGATTTGTTGAAAAAAAAGATCGAAACCAGAACAGGTAGAGGAGATGTTCTTGTTGAAGATTATCAGTATAATGGTCTTAATTTTGATTTAGCTGAACTAAACGAAAGTGGTAACCCCACGAAAGTTTATGAGATTAAGTCTCGTTCTGCACTTAAAAGAAGTCCCAAAACCATTGCGGATTTGTTAAGGCTATACGAAATGGAAGCACATACAGATGCCTATGTAGTTTTCCTTGATGCTAGAGAACGATTGCAGATGTTTTCATATCAGGATTTGAAGGATGAAAAACTGGCATCGATTAAGCTAGAACTAACTGAGAATAAGCTTAAAAAAGTGCATACGATAAAAACATTCTCAGATTTTTATACTACTCTAAACGATGTATTCGATAACGAACAGGGTGGGTATTCAGGATTACATTTCTTTTATAGGGGGCATTGTTATGTAGCCTTCAAATCAGTTCCTAGCATATTTAGAAATGAACAGTACATTCTTCACGAGAATCAAATGTATCATGAAGCCATAAGAAAAAATCCCTCGGTATTTACTGAAGACATGAGCACCTTTGATAAATTAGTGAAAATGCAACATTATGAATTGCCGACCCGTTTGCTTGATATTACAACCAATCCATTAGTCGCATTGTATTTTGCTTGCCAAAGCTTTAAAAACGAAGACGGTAAAGAATGCGATGGTGCAGTTTTAATTTACCCAATGATAGATGAACACATTTTGTATTATGATGATGTTCAAGTGTCTATGTTATCAAACTTAACAAAATGCTCCGAAAACTTTTCTCCTGGTGATATGAAAGATTTTATGCCGATCATTCAAAAAGAAATTCCAAGTTTCTCAGATAAGGAATATCATCAAAGTGTGTTATCAAATGTATATTGTGTAATGCCCAAGTTAAATAATGAAAGAATTATTCGCCAACATGGAGCTTTCTTTATATTCGGAATGGGCAAAACAAAAAAAGATCCTGCAAAAATCAAGGACCAACCAATTACAATAAGAATTAAGGCCGAAAGTAAAGAGTCAATCTTAAAAGAATTGCAACTTCTGGGAATTGATGAAGCTGCATTATTCCCAGAAACCGACAAAATCCTGAAACAAATAAAAAGACAGTATAATTAATAATCGATCAGTAATTCTACAAACAAGCTATCAATAAAAAAAGCTCTGTCACACTTCAGAAAACATCGCTTAATGATGGCTATTATAGCGTTGTTCTACGAACAGAGGTAAAACCACAAGATTGGCGAGAGGATTCATTCAAAGAAGAAATGATAGAAGCAAACGAGAAACTAACCGAATTACAGTCCTTGCTCTTAGCAAAGATGGGGCTAATAAAATAATAATATGGAGTGGTTAAATAGTTTTAGCGATAAGGAACAAGCGGCAATTATTGCTGCCATTATAAGTGCAGTGGTAAGTATCATTACGGTTTTTTTAAAAGGCGTTATTGACTGGATACGAGAAGACAGACATTTGAGATATAAATTAAAAAAGGAGTACACTTTTAATCAGAGAATGCAAATTAAAGAAAGTCTCGCAAAGAGTAAAACTCCTTTAATTCAGGCATCTGAAGAACTTAATAGTAGATTAAAGAATTTTTCAAAGAATATTGATAAAAATTGGCATGATATTTCTGAAGACGAGTGGGCCAAACCGGATGCGTACTATTTAGTGTCTTTTGTATATCGTTTACTTGCATTTTTCTATTGGTTAGAAAAAGCAGAGAGCGATATATATAGTTTTGATTTCTCAGTAGCAGCAAAGGAGGAAAAAGTATATTTAAAATATGTTCAATCATTACGAAACTTTTTCTATGATAGTGATTTGCTTTACCCAGAGTTCCATATCAAATATTTTAAAAAAGATTATCCATTTTTCAAGAATTACATAAACAAATATGTTAGTTACATGAAAAGCCCAGATGGCAGCCTAATCTCCTATGAACAGTTTGAGAAAAAGATAGCAGAGAATCATGAAATGATAAAACCTGTGTTCGGGTATATTTCAAAGATTCGAAAAGAGAGTTCAAATCAAGAGTACAATATTATTATATCTTTTCATCTTTTTTTATTGTTGTTTCTAAATAAATATGGCTTAGATTACCATTATACAAGTCGGGAAAAATTTAGAACATTAATAACTGAACGTTATAACGATTTAAAAATTCGAAAAGGGTTAATGAACTTCTTTGAACGAAATAAAATTGTAGATGAAGTAAAATGGATTGTAACAGATTTATCACTAAGAGATAATAGTAATTAATTATATTTGTTTTGAGGCAATAGCACAAATATCCAACATCGAATTGGATAATTAACAAAATTTTGTGTACATTTGCATCTGACTTCTATCAATAAAAAAACATCAACCAGTCTTACTCACTGTCATTGGCAATGTGTGGGCACATAATAGTTAAATTATGAATGTATTGTATATTTTGGGGAATGGCTTCGACTTGGCCATGGGTTTGAAGACCAGTTATCCAGACTTTTATAAGTATCTTGAGACATTCACCGGGTCTGAACTCTTGGAGAGAATGAAGGATGAAATAAAAGCAGACAAAAAGAACTGGTCTGATATGGAAGAAGCTTTCGGGAAATACACTCTGAATCTTAAGTCACAAAATGAACTTGGAGGTCTGTATAAGGATTTAAATCTTTGTCTACAAGATTATTTGATGTTAGAGCAGAAACAATTTAATCCAACTTATGAACAAAAAAAATCATTCAACAATGAGTTCTCATCTCCTGTAGACTCTTTTATAGAAGGAACTGATATTCAAAAATTTAACAGCATGTTTTTGAAAAATTGGGATCGTCATTTTAATGTCGTATCTTTCAATTATACTGATACTCTTGAAAAACTGCTAGATTACGATGAAAATAAAGAGTGGAAGGCAATGTTAAAAAGTGGCACTATGGGTAGCATTGTTCATGTTCATGGTGTTCTCGGAGATTCAATAATATTCGGTGTGGATAACACAAGACAAATAGCAAATAAATCATTCAAACGAAAAAGAGATGTAACAGATCTTTTAATAAAGAAGAACTCCATTGAAGTTTTGAAATCACAAGATTATGAGAATTTTGAAAAACTTATAACGGAAGCAAATTTGATTATACTATATGGTGTCTCTCTTGGTTTAACAGATAAAAGTTGGTGGGAAAAAATCAAGGATGAGCTATCGAATAGAGAAGACCTTAGATTAGTCGTACATATCTTTTCGCCCAATACTGATCATCGCACAAAACAATTTGCGGGGCATGAAGAGCGAGATTTTGAAAGACTCTTTGTGGAACGATCAGGATTACAATTAAAAAAACTTCCCGAAGACCTTAAAAGCAAGGTTATTTTTACCGTTAATTCAAAAGCGTTTAAATTAAGACCCCAAAAATAGTCGATATTAGTTTCCATGTCCCAGTTTAACGAGCATAGCCTGGAGATGGCGATTATGGAGCCGCTCACCCAGCAGGGCTACAGCTAGAAGAATCTATAGTGTGGTACATTGCAATTATCGCAAATTTTTGTATATTTGCAACATCAACTAACCACAGTATTATTAACAATTCTCTAATTAAAAGAAACCGAGAAATTAACCAAATTACAGTCTTTGCCCCCAGCAAAGATGGGCCAAATAAATAAACTGAAGAACTATGAGTACTAGATTTACAGCACTGACAATAAAAGAAGGTGATGCCTTCCTACTTGAAGACAATGGGTGGAATTGCCTTTTCGACTCTGGAAAAGATGACTCGATTTTAAATCTTTTAATCCATAAAGGAATTGAAGAACTTGATTTAGCCATCTGTTCTCATAATGATGCCGACCACGCAAACGGTTTTATTGAATTATTAAAATCAGGTATTTATATCGAAGAGATATGGCTGCCTTATTGGTGGGCTAGTATCTTGGATTATTCAAACAATCACAATATTGATTGGACGAAGATTGAGGGTACTATGAAAAAAACAAACAAATCCAAAATAAAAAAAGTAAACCATGAGTCGTTGTTTTCAGATGAACACGAACCCTTAACCGATGAGGCTTTTGGTAAAATCTTGGCTGATCTCGCTAGACGTTATAAGAATGAACAATCTACCATATTCAGAAAAAATTTGTTCATTTTTATTATAAAGTGCCTTGATAAAAAACTAGAACGCCACCTCGATAAAGAATTACGTAATGACATTGAAAATATAGAGTCTCGTAATATAAAAGAAATCGCTCAAGATATTAAACAAGGCATCGCAGACATAATAGCTAGTCAAGATGTAGATGCAATCTTTGATCGAATGAACGATGAAATAGCTCAGATAATAGTTCATGAAGCAATTAATAACGGTATTGATGAAAGGATTCATAAAATTCTTCAATCTCTCATTCACAAGTATGCTAAATATCTTGTCCTTAATAAAATACATTATATTCATAATTTTATAGAACGATTATTAAGTCACCATATCACCAATCAAATCGCTCAAAAGATCGCTGATGATATTGTTCGTGATATTACTGATGATTTAGAAAAATGCCTCTCCAACCGTATCACTGTCTATTTGTCTTGGAGGCCAACTCATCGTTCAAAAAAAGATATCATCTCACGTTCTCGCCAAGTTCTAAAGCAAGATTGTTTCCGTTATTTCTATAAACATGATGAAAAAGCTGAAGCGAAAAACAGCCTAGAAATCAAGTTTGACAACATCATGGAAATTGCAGTGTTAGCTCACGAACGTGGTTGCAGAATCAAATGGTTTGAACCAATGCGCAACTTTGCCAATAACCCTACTCCGTACTCTGGTTTTTTAGCGTTAAATTCTACCATAAAACGTCAAGTGCAGAGACTCAAAGATGACAATACTCTTGCCTTCGCTTTATATTTGACCGAAGTCAACCAATATTCATTAATATTTGAATATTTGAAAGATGGTATTCCTATCGTTCGCTTCTCGGCAGATTCAGATTGCAAGTGCAGCAGTCAATCTCCTTATGAACATAGCATCATCGTAACAGCTCCTCATCATGGCGCTAAAGCAAATGCCAAGGTCTATAGCGCTATTAAAGGCAGGGACATCATCTGGGTAAGGAGTGATAAAATATCAGGAAACCAGGGAAGGCCATGCGATGAATTCAAGTCAATGAAGAACAGGTATTGTCTTGCCTGCGATAAATATAATTTCGAATCAGAGATATGTTTCGAATACAATCCTTGGGACAAAAAATGGCATCACATCCGCGGTGAACAATGCCGCTGCAAACCCTAACTAATCTGACTATAGTCTTTAATAACGAGCAAAAAAGAAATAATAAAGAATACAGAATGACCCACTTTAACGAGCACACTCTGGAGATGGCGATTATGGAGCTGTTTACCCAACAAGGGTACAGCTACCAGAGTGGCGAGACAATCCACAAAGAGTTGTCCGAGGTGCTACTGCGCGACGACCTGCGGATGTTCCTGCAGGAGCGTTACAGTGCCCAGAGCATCACGCCGCTGGAGGTGGAGCGTGCCATCGCACGCCTAACGGCCGACAACGGGGGGCCGCTCTATGAGCAGAACCGCCTGACCCATCGCCTGATGACCGAAGGCTTCGCCATCAAGCGCGAGGACGCCTCGTTGCCCGACTTGTTCGTTGAAGTGATTGATTTCGACCACCCCGAGCGCAACATTTTTAAGGTCGTCAACCAGCTGGAGATCAAAGGGCTGGAGAAACGCATCCCCGACGGCATCGTCTATGTGAACGGCCTGCCTGTAGTGGTGTTGGAGTTCAAGAGCGCCGTCAAGGAGGACGCCACCATCCTGAACGCCTTCACGCAGCTGACCGTGCGCTACCGCCGCGACATCCCCGAGTTGTTCAAGTATAACGCCTTTGTAGTCATCAGCGACGGCGTGAACAACAGGTACGGCACGCTGTTCACCCCCTATGACTTCTTCTACGCCTGGCGCAAGGTGGAGCGCACCGACAAGCCCGGCGACGGCATCGACTCGCTGCACACGATGATGCAAGGCCTCTTCCGCAAGGAGCGCCTACTAAGCGTCATCAAGGACTTCGTCTATTTCCCCGACACGTCCAAGAGCGAGCGCAAGATCGTGTGCCGCTATCCGCAGTTCTTTGCCGCCCACAGGCTCTATGAAAACATCCTGGAACACAGCCACATCAACGTGCATGGCGACGGCAAGGGCGGTACCTATTTCGGAGCCACAGGCTGCGGTAAGAGCCTGACGATGCTCTTCCTCACCAGGATGCTGATGCGCAGCCGCCACCTGGCCAGCCCCACCATCTTGCTGATTACCGACCGCATCGACCTGGACGATCAGCTGTCCGGGCTGTTCCTGAACGCCAAACAGTTTATCGGCGACGAGACGGTGCAGAACATCGAGTCACGCAAGGAGCTGGGCGAGAAGCTGCCCGGCCGCAAAAGCGGCGGCGTGTTCCTGACCACCATCCACAAGTTCACCGAGGACCTGAACCTGCTGAGCGACCGTGCCAACATCATCTGCATATCCGACGAGGCACACCGCTCCCAGGTCAACCTGCAGCAGGACGTGCGCGTGACGGCCGACGGCGTGCGCCGCAGCTACGGCTTTGCCAAATACCTGCACGACTCGCTGCCCAATGCCACCTACGTGGGCTTCACGGGGACACCCATCGACGCCACCATCGACGTGTTTGGCGACGTGGTGGATGCCTACACGATGACCGAGTCGGTCGAGGACGGCATCACGCGACGCATCGTATATGAGGGCCGTGCAGCCCGTGTGTTTGCCGACCACAAGAAGCTGCAGGAGATAGAGGAATACTACAAGCAGTGTGAACAGGAGGGCGCCAACGAGTACCAAATTGAGGAAAGCAAAAAGGCCGTAACCAACATCGACAAGATTCTGGGCGACCCCGACCGCCTGGCGGTGGTGGCACGCGACTTAGTGGAGCATTACGAGAAGCGCGTCGAGGAGGGCAGCACCGTGTGCGGCAAGGCCATGTTCGTCTGCTCAAGCCGCCCCATCGCCTATGCCCTGTACAAGCAGATCATCGCCCTGCGCCCCGAGTGGGAAGGCAGTCGCATCAGGCTAGTGATGACACGCGACAAGGACGATGAGCCCGAACTGTTTGACCTGCTCGGCTCGGACGACGACCGCAAGGGCCTCGACCTGCTGTTCAAGAATCCGGACTCCGAGTTTAAGATAGCGATTGTGGTGTCGATGTGGATAACGGGCTTCGACGTGCCCTGCCTCGACACCATGTACATCGACAAGCCCCTGCAGCAGCACACGCTGGTGCAGACCATCTCGCGCGTGAACCGCGTCTATGAGGGCAAGGACAAGGGCCTGGTGGTCGATTACTTCGGCATCAAGAGCAACATGAACACCGCCCTCAAGCACTATGCCGGCGGTGGCGAGATAGGAGAGAACGTGGAGACCATCGACCAAAGCGTGACCATGGTCAAGGACGAGCTGGACATGCTGCGGCGGTTGTTTGACAAGTTTGACTACACCCTGTTCACCACGGGGACGCCCCTGGAGCAGCTGGAATGCCTAAAAAACGCCGCCGAGTTTGTGCAACAAACCGAGAAGCTGGAGAACCACTTCATGGGTCACGCCAGGCGGCTGAAGTCGGCCTACAACCTGTGCACCAACGATGAGCGCATTACCGGCCAAGACCGCGAGGACATCCATTTCTTTACCGGCGTGCGTTCCATCATCTTCAAGCTTACCAAGGGCAACGCCCCCGACATCGCACAGATGAACCGCCGCGTGAGCAAAATGATAGAAGAGGCGCTGCAATCCGACGGGGTGGAAGAAATCGCGCAAGTCAACGCCGACACCAAGCACCTGGACGTGCTGAGCGAGGAATACATGTCACGCCTCCAAAAGCTGAAACAGCCCAACACCAAAGTGAAGCTGATGGAGAAGCTGCTGCGCTCGGTCATCTCAGACTTCAAGAAGGTGAACAAAATGAAGGGCGTAGACTTCACCAAGCGGCTCAACCAGCTGGTAACAAGATACAATGACCGCAGCGACAACGCCGTGTTTGCCGAGGAGGTGCTGAACGAGGTCGCCACACAGATGGCCGAGCTACTCAAGGAGGTGAACAAGGAAAAGAAGTCGTTTAAGGACCTGGGCATCACCTATGAGGAAAAGGCATTCTACGACATCCTGAAAGAGGTCGCATACAAGTTCGGATTTGAGTACCCCGAGGACAAACTGCTCAAGCTGGCCGCGGCAGTGAAGGCAATGGTCGATGACAAATCGCGATACACCGACTGGGCAAACCGCTCAGACATCAAGGCCGAGCTACAGATGGACCTGATATTGATTCTTGCTGAGCACGGCTATCCTCCTGTGCCGCAAGACGAGGTCTTCAAGGAAATCTTTGAACAGGCCGAAAACTTCAAGAAATACGAAGCCGACGCGGGTGACGGGGACATCAGTGTGGAGAAACCGCATATCGTCCCGCTGTATCCCAACGAGGATAACGTGTCGCTGGCTGCTGAACAGAATGAGTGGACATGAGCAATGATAATGAATTCAAAAATCAATAAAAAATGAAGGAAAAGATGGAGAAAACGGAGAATATGGAGAAAGAATTGAACATAGGATTGTCATTCTCGGGGGGCGGATACCGTGCCGCCACGTTTGACCTGGGTGCGCTCTCGTTTTTGAACAGTATCAAACTGGAGGACGGGCGCACACTGCTGGAGTGCGTGACAGTGCTGGCATCGGTATCGGGAGGCACGATCCCGGCGATGAAGTATATGCTGGCCCAGGCTCATGGGCAGCCTGTCGATGAGATGGTCAAGGAGGTGTTTGACTTCCTGTGCAATGAAGACCTGGTCGATCGGGCTATGACCGAGATGAGCGCCCAAAAGGCCAACCCTGACGCCTCACTGATCAAAATCATGGCAGGCATCTATGACGAGCGCCTTTTCGGCCATGCCAAGATAGGCGACATCATCGAAAAAATTGATGATCTGAACGTCAAGGACTACACGGCACTGGCCACCGATTTTGACAACTCGCTGCCGTTCCGGTTCCGCATATCCAACCGCAAAGGCGTGTTCGGCAACAACAAACACAGTATTGGGAAAGATGTGGTGCAACACATCACGCCAGGCGAGGCACTGGCCTGCTCATCGTGTTTCCCCAGCGGATTCGAGCCGATGATGTACCCCAACGATTTCCAGGTCTCAAAACGTGGGGACTTCGACAAGGCAAGCACTCCGACATTCGGTATCATGGATGGCGGCGTGGCGGACAATCAGGGTATCGAATCAGTCCTGCTGGCCGAGGAACGCGTGCGCAACAATCGCAAAGACAAGTCACGCACCGACAAGGCTCTCGACCTTGTCATCATCAGTGATGTCGCCAGCCCGTACATGAAGGGTTATACTCCCAGCGAGCACATGCTGCCCGAGTGCCTGGGCAAGTTGACCATGGGCCGACTGCGCAACTATGGCATCATCAGCGAACTGGTCATGCTCGCCCTGACCGTTCTCGCCTATGTGCTGGGATGGAAATTCCTGCTGGGCGTGTTCTCGGTCATCCTGGGCATCGTCACTGTAGGAAATGTCGCCGGATGCCTCTTGAAAAAGAAGATGTACAAGGCCATTGGCAAGACATTTATCGGGAACAGAGCCTCCTTTATCAGCCACTTGAAGTTTGCCACCATCGAGAGCCTGCTGATGAACCGTGCCATATCGGTGGTTGAGATGAGCAGCGTGGTGTTCTTGAAACGCTTGCGCAAGATGAGTTATAACTCCATCTATAAAGACAAGGACTGGAACAACAGGGTCGTAACGAGCACTGTTTATGAACTGCGCCCCGAGGAGAAATGGCAGTCCATGGACAACAATGACACCTTGCCCGATTACCTCGTCCCCAGCAAGGCCATGCAGGAAATCAGCGATCAGGCCGCCAGCATGGGCACCACCCTGTGGTTCACCGATGATGAGAAAAAAGCGGAGATGCCTCAAGCCCTCCTGGCCTGCGGACAGTACACCATGTGCTTCAACCTGCTCGACTATATCGAAAAAATCGAGAAGAACCAGACAAACCTCACTGCAGCCCACGACCTGATCAAGTATTGCAAGCCGCAACTGATCAAGGCATGGAATAAGTTCAAGAAAGATCCCCGTTGGATGGTCCCCTAAAAAAGCAGAAGCCAAGGCAAAGCAAGACTGCTGAACAAGAACGGCAAATAACGTCACTATTGGGTCAAAATCACTGAAATCCAATAGAGAATGGTTGTTGTGTGAAATAAATTGCTACCTTTGCATAGTCAAACGCTAATTTTCCAACATTATGAATGTCAAGTTACATACGCCTAGCACGCTCAAAGCAGGCAGCGGGCTTTCTTCTTTCAAACAGTTCCTTCTCTCAATCGTCGCGACCACCATTTCGATCGTGCTCACCTTTGGAACGGCTGCCATCCTGGACCACAATAAGAAAGAATCAGCCAAGAAGGAGATGGTGATGATGGTCATCAGCGACTTTGACCAGACCATTGAGATACTGCAGAAAGCTGATACCGTCTTACGCAAGGCCAGCAGCGCAGAACTGGACCTGACGACCCATCCTGAGCACTTCGACAGCCTGCAAAGCGGGTTTATTGAAGTGGCATCGTTCATCATTCATGACCAGGTCTTTCCTGAAACAACCGAGAAGATTTTCACTACGAGTATCGAGACATTCAACACCATCGGCAACGTGAATTTTGTCAATGAGGCGTCTTCGTTCTATATTCTCCGCAGCAAATACAGGGACTTGGTTCAACAGTGGATAAAGAATGACATCGAAGGCCAAGGAGCCCTCATATCAGTAAAATCGCTGTTCAATATCAACTTTCCGGAATATGTTTACCTGAATTGGTCGTTCATGGGAGAAATGAAGGAGATTCGCGACAGGTGCATGCTCATGATGAACGTGAGCGAAAAGGATTTGAAAGAATTCCGTCAGCAGCAAACGAACAAAAGCGTCAATCCGGAGAGGGCTGCCCAAAACAAGAAGATGCAGGATGAAATGATGGAGGCCACAATGAGGATTATGCAGGCCAGTAAGAACCTCAAGGAATAGCCACGTTATCCCAATTCTGTGATAACGATTTGGTGGCCAAAAGACTATACACCAAATACTTGTAGAGACGCAAAAAAACCTTGCGCCTCTCTTTTCATCAGGAGCCACCATCATGACTCACCTGGCAATGTGTCATAAATCAAGCTTGTATTAATGTCCATGCTTCGCACGGAGAAATTAAACAAATATTTGTATAAAAATCAAATAAGATAAATATTTATTTTGATTTTATTAATAATTTTGTTCAATTTCTCGGCCGATAGGCCGATTGAAAATCCGGAGGCAAATTATAACACACCCTCTACTGGCTGGAGACTGTTTTCCCTGATTATTCAGTCGTCTGACAACGATTCAGGGAGGCAGCGATGAGGCTGGCGGCCGTGGCGGTGCACACATCGGTGCCGAGACGCTCAGCCAGGCGGCGGTAGCCGTCGAGCATGGCGGCGCGCTGGCTCGTGTCACCCAGCAACTGGGTCAAATGGCTGTCGATGCTTTCCACGGTGCACAGGTGCATCAGCAGCTCGGGAATCACGGGCTCATCGGTGATGAGGTTGGGCAGAGTGACATATTTCCCCGTCAATAATCGGCGATAGAAGTTATAGGACCACTTGCTGCCGTTAAAGCGGTAACAGGCGACTTGCGGCGTGTCCAGCAACGCCGTCTCGAGCGTCGCGGTGCCCGAGGTGACGAGAGCGGCACGGGCATGGTGCACAAGGGGATAGGTGGCATCGCGCAGCACGGGAACGGCCTGAGTGCCCATGACGTCACGGTAGAGGCTGTCGTCGATGCTCGGGGCACCGGCGATAACGGCCTGGTACTCGGGGTGACGGGCCGCAGCCTGGAGCATGAGCGGCAGGTTGTCGCGAATTTCCCTCACGCGACTGCCCGGCACCAGGGCGATAATAGGCTTGTCGGTGAGGCCGAATTTCCCGATGAAATGGGCAAAATCGGGAAAATCCTTGCTGGCCTGCGCCACTTCCTGCACAGTGGGATTGCCCACGTATGTTGCCTGATAGTCCCGCTCACGATACCAGTCGGGCTCAAAAGGCAATATGCAGTACATGTGATCGACGTAACGGCGGATGTCCTTAACGCGCCACTCCTTCCACACCCACACCTTGGGCGAGATGAAGTAATGCACAGGGATGCCCAGATTGTGGGCATATTTGGCGACCTTGAGGTTAAACGAAGGATAATCCACCAGAATCACGGCTGCAGGGCGCCACTCGTCGATGGCCCGGCGCGCCGTGCCCAGGAAGCCGAGGATTTTTCCCAAGTGCTTGACCACGTCGGCAAAGCCCATATACGCCATGTCACGGTAATGGATGATGGGCTGCACGCCCGCCTTGGCAGCCATCAGGTCACCGCCCAGGAAGCGGAATTCGGCCCCTGAGTCAAGCTGTTTGAGCGATTCTATCAGGTGGGAGGCGTGCAGGTCGCCCGATGCCTCGCCGGCGATGAGGAAGTATTTCATGATGAACGGCGTTTTAAGGTGACGAAATCAAACTCGTAGGCATTGCGGTGGTCGCTCGTGTGATGCTCGCGGCTCACCTCCTGCCATTCGCTCATGTCCAGTGCAGGGAAAAAGGCGTCGGCCGTTGCCCAGCGGGCATGAATGACGGTGAGGTGCAACTCATCCACATGCGGCAATGCCAACTCATAGACCTGTGCACCGCCGATGATGAAGACGGTATCGGTCTCGGCGGCATGGATGGCCTCCTCAAGGCTGTGCGCTACTGTCACACCGGGGTACTGCCAGTCGGCATTGCGGGTGATGACGATGTTCTGGCGCCCGGGCAAGGGGCGGCGCGGGAACGACTCAAACGTCTTGCGGCCCATCACGATGCTGTGGCCCATGGTCACCTGCTTGAAGTGCCGCATGTCGGCCGGCAGATGGCACAGCAGGTCACCCTGGCGCCCTATGGCCCAGTTCTCATCAACCGCTACTATAGCCTTAATGGATTTCATCTGCTTCTCTAATCACTAATCTCTAATCCCTAATCACTAATCACTAATCAGCGCAACAGCGCAACAGCGCTTACACCGATACGATGCCCTTGATGGCGGGCCAGGGATCATAGCCCTCAAGGGTAAAGTCCTCATATTTGTAATCGTCGATGCTCTTGACCTCGGGATTGAGCACCATGCGTGGCAACTGCCGCGGCTCACGCGACAGCTGTTCCCTGATCTGGTCAAAGTGGTTACGGTAGATGTGCGCGTCGCCAAAGGTGTGGACAAACTCACCGGGCTCCAGTCCCGTCACATGAGCCACCATCATCAGCAACAGGGCATAGGAGGCGATATTGAACGGCACGCCCAGGAACAGGTCGGCACTGCGCTGATACAGCTGCAGGCTCAGCTTGCCCTGCGCCACATAGAACTGGAACAGCGAGTGGCACGGCGGCAGCTTCATCGTGGGCACCTCGGCCACATTCCATGCGCTGACCATGATGCGGCGGCTGTCGGGCGTGTTTTTTATCTGGTCGATGACCTGTGCGATCTGGTCGATGGTGCCGCCGTTGCCGTCGGGCCATGCGCGCCACTGGCTGCCATACACGGGCCCCAGGTCGCCGTTTTCGTCGGCCCACTCGTTCCAGATGCGCACGCCGTGCTCCTGTAGCCAGCGCACGTTGGTGTCGCCGCGCAAAAACCACAACAGCTCATAGATGATGGACTTCAAGTGCACCTTCTTGGTCGTCAGCAACGGGAAACCGTCGGCCAGGTTGCAGCGCAACTGGTAGCCGAACACACTGCGTGTGCCCGTTCCCGTGCGGTCCTCCTTGTCCACGCCATTTTCCATCACATGACGCACCAGGTCAAGATATTGTTTCATTGGTTTTTAGTTTTTAGTCCTTAGTTGTTAGTTGTTACCAGTTGAAGATGTTGCGCAGGAGCCACCATAACAACAATGCGGCAAGAAACAGCCAGATGAGCAATGGCGCGTTAAGCCGCGCATACAAGCTGGGATTGCGCAATCGTCGTGACTCGGCAAACAGGCAAAGGGCAATCCACGGAATGGCCACAAGCAAAAAGGCATTGAACTTGAAGGCTTCAATCACATTGCCGTGCAGCAAAGCGTGAATCGCGCGCTGGCTGCCACATCCAGGGCACTTGTAACCTGTCATCGACAGGAACACACATCGGGGAAAGAGCCCCGATGACGAAGGATCCAGCGCAAAATAAATCACGCCAAACACCATCAATGCTGCCAGCACCAGAATGATGACAAGCGAGCGGCGCATAGCGATGTGACCCCGTTAAGAGACTCCACCCGCCATCATGAGGTAACCCAACGGCATGGTGAGGATACCCAGGATAATCGTGGCGATACACCACCAGGCACCCGTCTCACTGGCACGCTTGGCGCCCTCGATATCACCCTCACGGTACTTGTTCGACACCTTCAGGGCATAGATGATGGCAACGATACCCGATGGTATGCAACACAACACGGTGGAGATGATGGCCCACACCAGATTGGTGGGAGGACACGGCTCGGCGGGATCGGGCTGCGGCTGATAGGGTTGAGTGGTGTTGATGGCCAGCTGCCCGGCTTGTTGCGTCATCGGCTCACTTGCTGCCTGAACGGGCGTCTCGACCATTTCATACAAACCCTGCAACTCGGGCAGTTGCGTGATCTTCACCCAATCGCTCAGGCCCTCATGCCAGACATAGGCGGCAGAGGTGAGCCCCATTTCCTTGAGTCCATCGAGGTCAACAGGTCCCGACTGCACTCCGTTGAAGTTAATCCAGTATTGCATAGTATTTACCGTTTATATCACTTTGTCGCAAAGATAGTGCAAGTCGGGCGGAGCGCCAAACAAAATGCTGTTTTTTTGCTGCGCCATCCAGTGACTCACCCTAATTGAGCCCCATGCCAACTCATGGGCTGGACCGCAAAAGCCTGGAATTTCTTGATTCACACATCAGAAGTCGCTGAAGAAGCGGGGCCTGATGAGCAGGCCAATACGGATGCGCGAGTGATACTGGTTATAGTCCAGCATGCTCTCGCCGTAGCCGTTGTAGTACTGCAGCATGATGAACTGGTTGGAGTTGTGGTTGATGCGGTAACCCAGCTGAACGATGGTGTTGAAGTTCAGGTTCCACCCCTTGCGCTTGACCAGCGTCATGTCCAGCACCCACTTGTCGTCCGCGCTCTTGGCCTGGAAACCGGCCTGGGAAATACCCATATACTTCAGGATATCCTTGTTGTACTGGCCGTCGATAATCGGTATCCAGAATTTGGCGTGCGCCATCAGGTAAGGCGAGATGTAAGCTTCGCCAGCCCACGAGATTTTGTTCCAGCTGCGCGAGGCGGTACCGTCACGGCCGTTCGACTCGTGTTCAACCATCATGGTGACTTTGCCTATCAGCTGGTTCTTGAGGATGATGTAGCGGGAGATACCCACACCGGGATTGAAATTCAGGTCATGGAAAGGCAGCGACCGCTCAAATATGTTCCACATCGCCTTTTGCGTGTAGAACAGGTACAGATAGGTGTGACCCGGCAGCACACTCTTGGTGAGGCGCTGCTGGAAACTGATCTGGAACTTGACATCGCTGTTATACTCGGTGGGCTTGCCGCCCAGCACCGTTCCGCCCACGAAATAGGTGTCCTTGAACAGGCTGAAGTAAGGACGGCTGTCCATTTCCTCACGGATGCTGTCGGCAATCTGTTTGCTGGATCTCTCGACGGCTACAATCTGCCCATAGACAGGGACATACAGCCCTACCAGCATAGTTATGGCTATCAATAATAAGCGCTTAATGTTCATCGTTGTCTAGACAATAGTAATGGTTTGGACCACAAAAGTACTCAAAAAAACGAATAATGACATCAACATTCACGACATATCAGAAGAAAGCGCCTACGCAACAAAGTAGAGACGCAAAATCTTGCGTCTCCGGGCAGGAATATCAGTGGATCAGCCACATGGCCAGGAACCACAACGGCGGCACCAGCAGCGCAGGCAGCATGTTGAGCACATGGCAGTCCTTGATGCGCAGCAGCGACAGTCCGGAGCCCGTGATCATCAGGCCGCCCACGATGAGCAGCTCGGCCATCAGTGCCTCGCTCACGGCCGTGCTCGACATGAGCGCCACACTATAGAACAGGCCCTGCCACAGGAACAAGGCGGGCGCTGCCAGCAGCATGCCTATGCCATAGGTAGAGCCGAAAATCGTCGCCGTGACCAGGTCGAGCGTCGCGTTGGTGAACAGGAAGGTGTGGTCCCCCTCCAGCGCGCTGATGACGGGCCCCAGCATCGACAGCGGGCCGATGCAATAGACCAGCGTGGCGGTCGCCAGG
>CACYAW010000025.1 GCA_902772455.1 uncultured Bacteroidales bacterium | reverse complement strand
AACCTAACGCCTAATTCCTAATACCTTATTAATATAGTATTAACCCTCGTAGTGGATGATGGCCTTGACAACGACGTGCCACTTGCCGTCGATGAACTCGGCTTCACCGGCACGGTCGGTGATGATGCGGGTGCCGCTGGGAATCTGGATGGCGTTGCCCGAGCAGGCACGGATCAGGTTCTCGGCAGGCATCATCAGGGCGAAACGGTGTACCTCGGGCTTGTCGATGACCTCAAAGGTGCCGTGTTGGCCGTCGAATGTGGTAAGCACATAGACGGAGTTTCCGGGCTCGAAGGTGTCGCTCACGCGGGTGAAGTCGTCATTCTCGTCGGGCTTGCTCATGAACAGGTTCATGACTTCGCCTTCCTCTTCTTCAACAGGCTGGGGAACTTCGTCAATTTCTTCCTCAACCATCTGGGGGGCTTCTTCCTCTACAGGAGCCTCTTCTTCCTCAACGGGCTCGTTGTGACGGATGGATTTGCCGGTCAAACGGATCGAGAGGGCCTTCATCTGGTCGGCGGCATCGGTCGAAAACTCTTGCAGGTTGGCATTGGTGCGGTCCAGTTCGCGGGCAAAGTTGCGGCGCATTTCCTTGATCTTGCCGCGGTTGCTCAGTGCGGTGAGCAATGCCCACAGACCCAGCAGGGTGCCGAGGATGCCAAGCCACAGGGGCAGGTTGGCTGCGCAGGACGACCAATCGCACTTGGTGCTGTTGGCCGTGGCGGGCGTGGCGGCGTCACCCTCTTGAGCCTGATCTTGCTCTTGACCGCCCTCGGCGTTCTCGCCTTGGGCTTGCTGTTCGCCAGGCTGTGCGGGCAGGTCCTTCATCATGTCAGGATGATCGGTGACAAAGGCGTTGAAGTCGGGTTCCACGAGTTTCCAGATTTGAGGGCTGACCAATTCCTTGAGGTCGGCGATGGTACCGGCCTTCTCCTCTTCCTTCTTGAACTCGTCGTAAATCTTCTCCCATTTCGTTCCCTGGGAGCCATACACGTCGTTCAGGTCGTCCAGTGTGTACCCTTGGGGGAAACGGGCCACCATTTCGTCGGAACGCTTGGCGAAACCTTTAGCATAGGCCGTGTAGTGGGCACAGCGGGCGATACCCTGTTTCCACAGGGTGTTCGACAGCGTCTGGTTCTCGGATACTTGCGCCATTGCCGAGGTGGCGAGGCAGGCGATGGCTGCCATGAGTAAAATGATGCGTTTCATAACTTTTAAGAGATATTATGATTGTTATTGGTTAAACTTGCTGATCACGTCGTTGCGCAGGTTCTTGAGCAGGTTGTGGCGGATGACACCGATGATGGGATAGAAGAACGGAACGTCCTCGACCACATCGGTGGCATTGTAGCGGCCTTTCAAGAAGGTGTTGATGCCTGCCGTCAGGTAGTTGGCCAGATTATCGCTCAGCACGCTCTCGAACAGGCGCAGCACATTGTTCTCGATGCCGAACTCATCCTTGATACTGGCGTTGCACAGCTCGACAAAGAACTGGTTGAACTCCTTGACCTTCTCCACCAGGCGGTCGCGCACTTCGATGGACTCGACTTGCTCCATCGTCAGGTCGTCCTGTCCCAGCATCGAGCAGCAGTAGCGCATGCGTTTCACGCTCATGGCGTTGTAGCGGGCGACATCGGCCTGACCTTCCAGGCGCTTGTTCTCCAGCTTGATACCGCCACGGCAGGTGATCTGCTTGGGACATTGGATTTCCTGTTTGATTTCGAACAGCTCGGTGTACTGCTTGCCGTAAACACGCTCGATAATCGTCTGGGTGAGCATGTTGATGCGGCTTTGCGACCCCAGGATGTTCAGGATCTTGCTACCCGTGCCCGAGAAGTAGATCTGCTTGGGCATTTCATAGTCGCGCAGCTTCATGGCCTGGGCGATATAGTAGATGATGGCCGAATAGAAGTACATGAAGATGAGGCGACGCTGGCTGTCGTTACGCAACAGGGCGTTATAGCTGTACAGGTTGCGGTCAATCTCACGCAGCGTGCGCAGTTCCTCGACATTCTCGATCGAGAACAGGAAGGCATTGATGTCTTCGCTGCGCTTTTGGGCCATGATATCGGCCAGGATGCTGCTCAGGTAGGCGATGTTATTGCCCTTGTCGTTCTCAATTAGCTGCTTGAAGTAGCGTGTGTAGTGCTGCAGCAGCGGGTTGTTGTCGGCGTCTTTGTCGGTGAAGCCGTCACCAAAGATGGCGTTGCCCGCAAAGCGGAACGACGAAATGGCCACTGGCTCGCTGCTCATGCGGTCGTTGGTGGGTTGGTAAATGACCGTGTCGCACGTGCCGCCACCGATGTCGATCGACACATAACTGCTGCCGGCCACTTCGGCGCCGCTGTAATAGTAGGCGGGCGCAAGGCTCTCGGGGTAGGAACGCAGTCGGTCACTATCGGCACCGATATAGGTGTTGAACAGCTCTACCCAGGTGCGCTCCAGCGTGTCGCGGTCGGCGCCGCCCATGCTCACGGGATAGAAATAGACAATCTCGGTGCGGCGCAGGTCGGCATTCTCAAGCAGCGCTTTAGCTTTGATGAGCAGGGTGAGCTCGCGCAGGAATGCCCGTGCCAGCTCGGTGTCGCCCTTCCACTTGAGGTTGGTCGTCACGTCATAGCCGTGGAAATAGCGTCGTTCATACAGGAACGGGATGTTCACGTCGCTGAACAGGTTGCTGCCCACACCGCTGTTCTCGTTGCGGGCAAGTGTGGAACGCAGCGGGAAACCGTACACGCTGTCGATCTCGCGAGGCACAAATTCGACGCGCTGCACTTGCTCGGCATACTCCAGCGAGTGGGGCTTGTGCAACGAGGCGACAAGCACCTGTTGTGAGCCGTACTCAAAGGTGAACGGCTGCGAGGGCTGGCCACGCTCGGCCCACTCGACATGGGTGTTGGTGGTGCCGAAGTCAACGGCAAAGATGAGTTCCTTGGCACTGGGGTTGTATGGTTTCCATTGCGGGATAATCACACCGCCCGAGCGTCCCAGGTGGTTCTGCACGCTCACCTCGATGTAGTCAAATGAGCCGTCCACGTCATAGTAAACGGTGCTATAACCCGAATGGGAACGGATGGCATCACGCACGTTCAAGCCGTTGGTTTTGATGCCGTTCTTGTAGAAGCGCAACGTGGCGCCGCCGCTCTCGATCATGGTGAACAGTTCGACGGTGTAGTCATCGTTGGCATCGGTCTTGACAAACGGGAATATCGAGGTGGACAAGGTGGCGCCCACGATGCGGCCTGTGCCGCGGCGCTCGTCAAATGTCCAGGTATGGTCGTTGATGGGGAAATACTTGCGCGACAACTCGATGTAGCGGTTCTCACCCTTCTTGACGCGGATGCGCAGGGTGACCATCACGCTGCCGTCGGCAAACTCCTCGATATCCACCACGTTGCGGCCTGCGATGGTACCCTTGATATAGTCGGTGTCAAAGTAGGTGAACAACAACGGTTTCAACGGCAACAGGTAGCCGCAGGTGGGATTGGGAGTGCGGGGCTTGAGGTTGCCGTCAAAGAAGTGGTCGGTATCGATCACGCAGCCGCTGTCCAACCTGACGAGGGTGTCGGTCAGGAAGTCGTCGGTAGTGACAAACGGGTATTGGATCGAGGTGTCGGGCAGCTTGCGGTCGTTCAAGGGGATGCCACCGGCATACACCTGTGTGGCGCTGTCCCATTCCTTGTCGATGTAACGGTAGTGCTCCACGCTGCCGTTAAAGCCGTTGACCAGTACCAGCGGTAACTCGTTCTTGTCCTGGGGCAGGGTGGGGGTGATGACAAAGTCGCTGTCGCTGGCGGCAGTGCGGATATCCATCACGCGCTTGTGATAGAATCGTGCGCCCAGCACGCTCACGTCGATACCGCCGCCAAAGGGGTCATAGTTGTGCTCCAACTGCTCCAGCACGGTGCTGGCGCGTCCCTCGTCCAGGGCATCCAGGTTGGGGATGACCGTGGCGATGCGGCGATACAGGTCGGAGCGGTTGGCGCGCAGGGGCTCCAGATTCTTCTGCATGTAGGCATACACCTCACCGCAGTGCAGGCGCAGCGTGGGATAAGCGTTCATCAGCAGGTACATGTAGAAGACGAAGTCCTCGTCACGAGTCCACAGGTGACGCACTTCGCCAAAGAGGCTCACGCCCTGCTCCACCTTGATGGCGTCGATGGTGCCGAGTGCAGGCGCCGCCATCACGATCGAGGCGGGTGAGGTGCCGCCCAGCACTTGACGGTCCCACATCAGGATATACCAGTCCTTGAGCAAGTCAAAGTTATAGACTTTGTCGCTGCGCAGAAACAGGTCGAGCGTCTCGCCGTAGAGGCGGTGCTGAGGATTGGACTTGAGTTGTTCAAGGCATTCCTCACGGTTCCAGCGTATGATGCGCAGGTAGTCCTTATGGTTCTCGTAGTCAAAGAACAACTGGGCCACATCCAGTGCGTTAGACACCAGACGCTCGTTCATGCGGGCACCACGCAGCCGCTCGTTGGCCAGCTGCTTGAAGGCGTTTTTCACCAGGTCAAGCTGGGCCAGGGGGCTGGGGATGGCGGTGCGCGGATTCTCGCTCAGACCGCCGTCGGGGTCCTTGATGCGCGCGATGTCATCGTCACTGTACGGGGCATGCCCGATCCAGTCTTCTTCGCCGTTCTTGCTCGTATTGTTGCTATAGGATAATATCTCGCTCATTGTTGATGGTATCTTCTCTTTTTCTAAAACCTAAAAGCCTAAAACCTAAAACCTAAAACCTAACGCCTAAAACCTAATTAATATTCTCGTAGCGCTCGGTGAATATCTTGTGGGCCGCTTTGTTGAACAGGTCCAGCAGCTTGAATTCCACGGTGCGGTCGCTGTAGCTGGGGTTGTCCTTGCTCAACTTGTTCATTTCGGCCTTGAACACGTTGTTGTCCACGTTCTTGTGACCGAACAGGGCCTTGCGCACACTCACGCCCTCGATGGCATGTGACATGTCGATTTCGCCAGGCTTGAAGAAGGCCACGCTGCGCATGTTGTCGTTCATTTCGGTGAGCCACTGGGCATAGGCCAGCAGGAACTGGTCCATCAGTGTGCGGTAGAACTGTGAGGCCAGGAAGTCGCTCTTGATTTTGGGCGCGTCCTCGGTGAAGCCTTGTCCGATGATATCCTTGAATCCTGTGGTCAGGAACAGGAACAGCAGGTGGAACTTGCACATGGGCTCATAGATGAGCTGGCGCGTGCGGCGGCCCAGCGACAGGAAGTTGATGCTCAACTCGTCCTTGGCAAGGGCATATTCATAGGCCGTTGTGGGCAGCGGGTAGCCGTCCATGTCGGTCAGCTTGTTCTCGGGAACACCTGCAAAATCCAGCGGTGCCAGAGCGCCGATCAGCTCGATGAAATGGGCATTATTGCGCTGTCCGTGCTCGCCTGGGTCATACAGGTAGGGCTTGCTCCTCACTTGGTCGCCCAGGTAGTAGATGCTGTTCACGTTGCTGTCGTTAGCGCCGGTGAGCGTGTTCTTGTAGTAGTAGAGCGCGCTTTGGGTCTTGACGATGAAGTCGCTGGTGGCGATGCGCTGGTCCTGCTTGTTGCCCTCCAGGGTGAAGTAGGGGAGCACCGTCAGGCCGCCGATGGGCGCACGGCTCAAGGCGTCACGGTTTTCGATACCCTCCAGATTGGCTGCCTGGCGGATGTTCTTGACCATGATGGGGAAGCCCGAGGCTCCCGTTCCGCCGAATATTGAGCTGATGAAGAAGATGCGGTCGCCCTGGCGGAAGATGTTGCTGAAGGCCTTGAACTCGTTGCTGTCCTTGATCTCGTTCAGCGCCACGCTGCCGATGTTGGGACTGCCCACAAAGCCGATGTTCATCTTGTTTTCCAACTGGTAGTTGGCAAACAGCAGCGACGTCAGCGCCTGGTTGGCCTCGTTCATCGTGTCATAACCGATGAATTCGCGGAATTTGCTGTTCTCCACGGCGCCCAGGTTGAAGATGAACGTGTCGTTCAGCGTCACGCTGGTATTGCTCATGATTTCGCGCAACGTAACGATGCGGTTGGCAAAGAAGCCGTCGGCGTTGGGCTCGTTGCCGTAGAGCTTGCGGCGGATGTCGCGGTAGTCGTTGAGCATCGCCTCGGTGCGCTTCAGGTCCTCATTGGCCTTGTGCGGGTCGATGATGACGGGCACAATCTCCAGGTCCTTCACGGGTTTGCCGTTCTCGTCAAGGGGACGCACGCCGGCTGCCGACAGCATCAGCAGTGACTTCAATACCCTTGACCCAGTACCTCCGATAGCAAAAAGGAATAGTCTCATCTATTGAGTTGTTAGTTTTTAGTTGTCAGTTTTTAGTATGGTTACTAATGCCTGTTGCGTTACTGTGGCAGCGGCGTGTGGCGGCAGTTGCTGCTCCACCAGCGCATCGAGTAGGAGGCGATGATGTAGAGCAATGCGGCAAACAGCACCGTTTGCATCTCGAACTGGATGGATTCGCCGACGTACAGCAGTCCGTTGTTGGCAAACACCGTGTCGTTGTAGATGTAGCACACCACGGGGGCCAGCACAATCACTACGGCCATGATAGCCAGCCAGTGATACCAGCGGTCGAATTTCACCGAGTTGATGGCATAGTAGTAAATGGCGGCGCCACCCCATGCCACGAGGATGGTGATGGCGGCGATGACGGGATACATGTTCAGATTGTACATCTTGTCGTTATACCCTTGGTTGAAGAACATCTGCTCCCAGATGTTGAAGCCGTCACTGCAGCTCAGGATGAAGAACAGCACAGTGATTGCGATTCCGGCTATCAGATACCCTAAATGTTTCATTATTTCAGTTTTTAGTTGTCAGTTTCCTGTTGTTAGACGTTGTGAGTTAGCGTTGAAGTTGCACCGTGACGTCAAAATAGCTGCTGCCGCCCTTCATCGCGTCAAACATGCCGCGCATCAGGTGCTCCAGGCCCAGCGTTGTCGAGGCGAATGAGCCGCCGGTGCTGGTGTCGCTTTCGGTTGACGACTGAACTACCCAGGCGGGCAGCTCGTTGCGCAGCGCGATGTGCACCTCGTCGCGGGGGCTCTTCAGGTCACCCACAAGGGTCAGCACGTGGGTCATGCCCTCGAGGTATTCCTTGTTGTTGGCGGTCAGCATGCCGGGGACGATGGGCTGTACCGTCAGCTTATAGCCGTCGATGCTGCTCACCTCGTAGTTGTCGGCATTGGTCAACGTGGCGTCGTTCTGCATCAGCCCGCTCAGGTCAGCTGCCAGCGAGAAGCACAGTTTGCCCGTCTGGCGGTCGCCGTCACACTTGGCCAGCACGATGCCGTCGCCATGCTTCACACGGAAACGGCCAGCGTTGTCTTTCCACTCGGGCAGCACGTGACAGGGCAATTCGGCGGTAGCCTGGTTGAAGCGGTAGCTGTTGCGCAATCCCGCAGCATCCAGCACGCCGCTGTAACGTTTGTCTTGAGCCAGCTGGTCCATCACGTCACCGTCGGCAATGATGACCAGGTAGAACGGGCGCTTGCCGCTGTACTCAAAGGGGACGCCGTTGTAAGGATAATACTTGCCGCTGTAGTCGCCCATGAACTGCTGCACCACCACGCTCTTGCCCTTGTAGCGGGCAAACACGCGGGTGGCCAGGCTGTTTTCCTCGTTGAAAATCTTGTCCAGACTCACGCCATGGGTGTCCTTGGGCGAGTAGATGAGGTCGCTCACCAGCACACTCACGTTGCCGGGACGTTGTGCTTCCAGAATTTTGTTGAAAATCAGCTGGAAGTCGGTATAGCTGGCATCACCCACTCCTGCCGTGCTCTGGTAGATGTCGCGGTCCTTCAGGAACTCGTCCACCGTGTGCTGGTAAGGATAGATGCCGTCGTTCACGATGTTGATGTCGATCTTGCTGCCGGCGGGGAAGTGGTTGATGAGGTCGTTCACGGCCTTTTTCAACTGGCCGCCGCCACCGCGCTGGTCATAGGGGACCATCGAGCCGCTGCGCTCAAAATAGATGGTCAGCGACAGGTTGTCCACACCGCCGTAGGGGCGTGTGTCCCAATGCATGGGGGGACGCAGTTGTGATCCTATCTCCTCGATGAATTCGGCCAGTTTCTTGTGGTCCACACGGCCTTCAGGGGTCAGCATGTCTCCATATTTGCCGGGATTCTGGGTGATGAGTGTGCACAACGAGTCATAAGCGGCACGGGTCGTGTCACCGCTCACCAGCACACCACGCACGGCCTTGTCCAGTCTGCCGTGACCTCCACAACCCATCAGGGCTACCATCAGCAGGCAACCCATCAGCAGCAAAGGTAATCGCTTCATATTTATCATTCTATCGTTCTCTCTTGTCTCTTTTTAAATAATGTAACCTGTAAAGTATGCAAAAATAATGCCGTTTTCCTCATTAGGGGTGAAATTCCGTGTTAAAAAGTGTTACCCTCCAAAAACTCCCGATCTCAGTGGGCTGCACGGCACTCAGCCGCCTGTATCAGCGCCTTGAAGTAGGCGACCGCTTCCTCCAGTGGCATGAACCGCGACGCGTCTTCCTTGCCGTCCATGTGCTTGCGCACGGCTTCCTCGGGGTGGAACTGCACGCCCAGGGCAAATGTCTTGTCGGTGCGCTCTATCGCTTCGATGATATTCAGGCCGTCGGTGGGGGTGATGCCTGTGACCCGCAGCGGAGTGCCTTCCACGCTACCCACCACCTGATGGTGCCACGAGGGCACGTCATGAATCATCTCTCTTTGTGCAATCGAGTACAGCAGCGAGTTGCGGTCGGTAACGATAACGTCATGGGGCGTGTAGTAGCGGTTGCCCTCGGCATCACGCTGCTCACGGTGCAGATAGTGGTAAGGAATGCCCTTTTCATCGAAGTATTTTCCCAAATCCTGGATGAGCGGAGCCCCCGATGCCACCCCGAGCATCTGCATGCCACGGCACAGCCCCAGCACGGGTATGTCATGGTCTAGGCAGTAAATTATCGTCAGGTATTCCGACACGTCGCGCGTCGCATTGGCTGGGCTGTCATCCGGGATTCCGTGCCACGGCTGCGGCACGGCAAACAGCGTCGAACTGATGTCTCCGCCGCCCAGAAAAACCACCGCCTGTACCCCTAGCATCAGCGAGTCGGCATTCGTGCCCCGATAGGTGTTTTGTTTTACGGCATCGGCATACTCTTGCTTGAGAACGCCCATTTCATCGACATATTGGGCATTCAGCGTCATGTTGTCATATTCAAAGCCTGCTGGGCGCATCTGCGGGAGAATCACCGCTTCGCCACCAGCAGCCTCGATCGACATGATAACGCGTTCATAGGCCGCCTCGTTGGGCTGCCACGCCATCCCAACCCGCACCCGTGATGAATCTCCAGCCGTTGCAGCAATCGAAATGCTCCAAACCAGCAGGGTAAAAATCCAGTATCTCAATATCTTATGTCCCATATTACTCCTAACTTCAAACTCCTAACTCCTAACTTCAAACTTCTAACTTCATACTCCAAACTCCTAATTCCTAACTCTCAACATCTCCAGTACCCGATCCACGGGCAGGGCATCAACATGATAGCCGCCTCTTCCTGTCATCGGTTCGGCCATGAACAGCGAGTTCCATAACGCCTCGGCAGTGGCCTCGATAGTGGCGGCAAATAAAGAGGACATTTCACTGTTGGACAGCACGGTGGAAGTAATCGTTTTGGCCTTGCTGTCGATTAGGTTGCCCGGTGCTACCGACATGGCGATGACATAGTCGCCGCTGCCGTTCGAGGCGATGCCGCCCGTCTTGGCCATACCCATCATGGCGCGTTTGGCCAGGCGTTCCAGGTTGCGTGAGTCGAGCGGGGCGTCGGTGATGACGACCATCATGCAGGAGCCGTCCACGTTCTCGCTCTTCTTGACGTGATTGATGAAGTCGTGTTTTTCAAGTCGTTGACCCACCTGCACGCCGTCTATCTCAAGAATGCCGCCGTAGTTGGTCTGCACCAGCACGCCGAGGGTGTAACCGCCCAGCGACTCGGGCAACACGCGCGACGCGGTGCCGATGCCGCCCTTGAAGCCGAAACAGATGGTGCCCGTTCCGGCACCCACGTTGCCTTGCTCCACAGGGCCTCCGTGGGCCTTGTTGATGGCATCGATGACCATTTGCGGCGTGACGTGCATGCCGCGGATGTCATTCAGCCGGCCGTCATTGGTCTCGCCCACAACAGCGTTGACCGAACGGACGTCCTCGTTGCCGGGTTGCATGAGCGTATAACGAACGACCCCCTCGATGCCTGCCGCCACGCTCAACGTGTTGGTCAGGATGATGGGCGTCTCGATGTTGCCCAATTCCTGTACCTGGGTTACTCCTGCCAGTTTGCCGAAACCGTTGCCCACACAGATGGCCGCAGGAACCTTGTAACGGAAGATGTCGCCCTGATGCGGGACGATAGCTGTCACACCCGTGCGCACGCTATCCCCCTCGATGAGGGTCACATGACCTACCGTCACGCCAGGCACATCGGTAATCGCATTGTTGGGACCAACATTGAAAATTCCTGTCGGGAATCCCCACTCCCGCAGCGTCTTGTGCGGCTGTGCCGTGAGTGTTGCTACCCCCAGCACAGTTAGTGCTGCTATTAAAAGATATCGTTTCATGTCTTTGGTCTTTTCTTCGTTTGACAAAGATACAACAATCGCCACACATGGACCAAATATCTGCGGTTTTTGCCCTGATCGGGTGGATTTATTTGGCACAACCGTCCATGATGGACAAAAGGTACCGGAACCCCAATCGGCTCCAGTACCTTTGCTGTTGACGTAATTGTAGCTTGGCTTACTTCATGAACTTTTGAGCGCTCTTGCCATTCACCACAACGTAAACGCCATGGTTCAGGCCAGTCGTGGAAATGATGGCGTTGCCATTAGCGTCGGCACATGCGCTGGCCACCATACGGCCATTCATGTCATAGACCTTCACCTCGCTGCCGGCCTTGTTGCCTGTGGCGGTTATCGCATTAGCTGCGATGATGATTTGGCCCTTGCCGCTGGCAAGTTCGTTGACACCCGTTGAGTTGCCGGGAGTCTTGAACTCAACGCCTGCAAGGGGTCCCCACTCGTCATTGGCATTCTTGGCGATCGAGAAGGCGATGTACCAGGTATCAGGCTTAGCCGACCATTGTGCCTCGTCGATGCCATATTGGTCCCAATAGGGATCCCAAGGATTGTCCTGCTTCAGGTAGTTGAGCAGGTTCTCCTCGCCCCACTCTTCGCTCTCGTAGGCTTCCTTCTCAATGATGATGTCGCGGTGCAGGCTCACATTCTCGTTGGGGATGTAGGTCACCCACTGATAGTAACCGTAATCCTCATCACCGCCAAACTCGCCAATCTCGATGGTCATCTCGGCCACGCCTTCGCCACCCATATTCAGGGTGGTGACGGGAATGATGATCATGTCGGCATCAACGTTGTTGACATCCCAGCACTGAACATAAATCTCATAATCCGTTCCCGGATTTTGGTTGGTCCAGGTGTACTGATAGGTCTCGGTCTGGGTGATGCCCCAAGCCTTGATCATGTCGCCCATCGTCACAAAACCCATCCATGGGCCAAACATGGCAAACTGCTGCTCGGCAGTCCCTGCCTCAAACAGGCAGATGGCATAACCGGCCGCATCGGCATTTGGCGTGAATGTGATCGTGATGAAATCGGTGCCGACTTCATCCACAGTGTAGTCCACCGAAGGACTGCCCACCAGCTGGGCACTCAAGCACAGGCCCGTCACCAGAGCCATACACATCAGAAGTAATCTTTTCATAATAATTGTTGTAGTTAAGTTTAAAGTAGGGCCAAATTAACGTCTAAGCCCAGCGGGACGGCCCTGTTTCCCACACGAACTCCTTTACAACAACTTCAAGACGCAAATATACATAAATAATTGAAATTTACCAATAAATAATTAAAAACCATCAAAAACTACCAAAATCAGTAACAATTGGTAATGCCTCCATCAACACCCTTTTCAACTCCTTCCTTAGCACCCTCCCAAAACCTTTAAAAACCTCCCGACGCCTGATAGACAGCCATTTCCGGGAAGCCGACAAGGCGTTAAAAGGCGCGGAAAAGCGCCCGACAGCGCAAAAAGGGGGAGCGCACGCTCCCCCTGTATACAACTCTTGTCAGTTAATGTCTTTTTATCGCTTCACAGCTTCTGGATTAAGCAGGAAATCATAGATACCAATCATTAAGATGCCATCCTCGTTGTAGTTTGAACTATAGCGTTCTCCAACAATGATGACTTTTTTGAACCCATCGGGTACGTTGAGCAATGATGCCTGTTCTTGATCCATCTTTTGCTTGTCAGGGAGAGCGTAGGCCGATTGGATGTACAAGCGCTCATCATGACGATTCACCACGAAATCAATTTCAAGATTACGACGCTCAATTTTTCCCGAAGAATTTCTTTTGGCAATCTCCACAAGGCCGACATCCACGCTATATCCAAGCCGACGCAATTCGTTATAAATAACGTTTTCCATCGTGTGGTTAAATTCAATCTGACGAAAACCGAGAATCGCATTTCTGATACCTACATCCTCAAAATAGTATTTGGTCTCAGTGCCGATATACTTGCGTCCTTTCACGTTGTAACGCAAAGCTTCATTAATGATAAAAGCATCCTGCAGGTGTTCCAAATAACGGGAAATAGTATTTGGACCAATATCAACCCCTCCAACCGACTTGAAGGTATTAGCTATTCGCCTGACATTTGTGCTTGAGCCCATTGCAGAAGCTAAGATGCGTACAAGTTCACGCATTCCATTGGCATTATGCAAGTGATTGCGTTCAATTACATCTTTCAAATATACCGTTTCAAAGATTTCACGCAGGTAGTTCTCCTTCTCTACTGGAGTACTCATTTGTGCGACCTGGGGAAGTCCGCCATATAGATAATACTCTTCAAGCGCAACTGCTTTTTCGCCGCCAACCGTTTCGTAGTATTCGGTAAAACTTAACGGATGAACGCGAATTTCCCATCCTCGGCCTCTGAATTCAGTGATAACATCTTTTGAGAGAAATTTTGCATTTGATCCCGTCACAAATACCTCAGCATTCTTGACATTCAAATATGAGTTCAGCACATCCTCGAACTCGGGGACAAATTGAATCTCGTCCAACAAGATATAGTACATATCTATATCGGTCATCTGCTTGTCAATATATTCCAACAAGGCATCAGGATCACGAAGTTTCTTATTCCGGCGATCTTCCAGGTTTACTTGTATAATGTGATCCTCTTGTATTCCCCTTTCCAACAAATTATCCTTGTAGATATTAAACAGCAGAAATGACTTGCCACAACGACGGATCCCAGTAATGACCTTAATCATTCCGTTTCCCTCGGCCGAGATGAGTTGTTCCAGATATGGTTTGCGTTCAAAAAGCATGGTTTTATGGAATATTTTTGTAACAGTACACAAATTTGTGCCACAAAAATACAACAAAAAGCCAAATCACCAAATTAATAGCGAGTTTTTCGGGAAAATCTCATTATCTTTTTAGCCAAATCCTGTAGAAATCTCACAATGTTTTACAATTTAAAATCACATCAAACTGATAATCAGCTTGATGTGATTTTTGTGCGCCTGATAGGACTTAGGCTCGCGCCTCCCAAAACCTTTAAAAACCTCCCGACGCCTGATTGACAGCAGTTTCCCGCAAGCCGATGAGGCGTTAAAAGGCGCAGAAAGGCGTTGAACGGCACAAAAAGGGGGAGCGTACGCACCCCCGAAATCACACTTTTTCAGCGCTTGTTCAAGTGAATTACCCATTAATGACCTTTTTATTATTTAAATACCTATAAATCAACCAATTTAATTCCAAGAAATGACCTTTGAATGTTGGCCTTTTTTAGTAGTTATTTCAATAATCGGTTGTAACTTTGCCATCGGTAAAATAATTCAAAAACTACAGTATTATGAAACACGGAAAAACTATTTGCAAAACGTTCAAGGCAATCATCGCTGGTGTGAACCTGGGATTGATGGCTTTCTGTGTCACGTCGTGTAATGGTCAGTCCCGTGACGTTAATCATATCCCATCGGTAACTGAATATCTGAAACAGGGTTACACACCATACTTGGCTTTTGACGAATGGTCGATGAAGGGTGGTGTCATGCTATGGGAAGTGGCGGATTCCTGTGACGAAAGGATTGTATTGCTCAAGGATGAAGATTCCGTGGTTCATGTGGTGAGGCTGGGCTTTATATTAAGTCCGGTTCTTACTTACTATAAGAAAGATTGGGGCTGGTACAATCGAGTGGTTATCACTGGCGAGGATTCTTGTGTTTATGACCGGTATATTCTGAAAGACACGATTATAGAATTGCAGATTGAGACACATAGCGACGGTAAGGTGTTCAGAAACATGTATGTCAAGACTCGCGACAAGTGCATTGTCTCAAGGCTTCATGACACTTGCACGTGGAGTGGCGACGAGTTGCCTCAATGACGTGACATGAATGCATTGCGCTCAACCGTGTATGAATTGGGAAAAGGCAAAAAGGCTTCCTATTATCTTCCATCATCATTTTGGGATAAACCAGAATACTATTTTGAGTATCCTGTTGCCGACACAACCATTTTTTCTCGTTCTCTGGGGTTAGGGAACGGAACATTAATACACTGCAAGGAGAGTGGGCCTTTACTGGAATATGAAAGAGACAATGATGGCATTTTCAAGAGTACGGAGGTCAAGCCGCGTTGCATAGGTGGCCAGCAAGCTTTAGCCAAATATATCTATCGGAATTCGGGTCCCATGGTAAGGAAAGAGATTCAGAATGGAGGGATTTGCATAAACTTGTGTATCTCTGATGCTGGTGATGTTGTCAGGTGTGAACTTTATGGAGTTTATGACGATAATAGCAAAAAAGATAAATTGGAAAAACAGATATGCCGTGTAATACCTATTAAGTTTGAGCCTGCAACGATCTTTGGTCATCCTGTTTCTTGCTGGTACATAATCTATATTGACCCTAATGATGTTGGTTATCATAGAAAAGACGGTAAGGAATATATCTCTGTCACGCGTACTATTAAAGAGGAATGGCCCTTTTGATGTAAAAAGTAACAACAATTATGTGTTCAGTTTTATTTCAGGGCCTATATATCGCATAAAACCCGCTGATTTTCAGCGGGTTTTATTGTTGCTGTGCGCCTGATAGGACTCGAACCTACACAACCGGAGTTACCAGATCCTAAGTCTGGCGCGTCTACCAATTTCGCCACAGGCGCGTGGTTGCTTTCAGCGAAGATGGGCTGCGCCTCAGGATAATCAAAAGTGATTTTGTTCTCCGTTCGGCTTGCTCCATCGTTTGCTTTCAGCGAAGATGGGCTGCGCCTCACGATAATCAAAAGTGATTTTGTTCTCCGTTCGGCTTGCTCCATCGTTTGCGGGTGCAAAGGTAGTGATTTTTTAGTTAACAGCTAACAGTTAACAGTTAATTGTTCTCTTTGCTGCCTCATCTTTTAGCCATTTTACCCTTGTAGCTGGATGTCGGCAAGGATTTGTTTGAGTTGCTCGTCGGCAGCGGTGAGTTTCTTGCGGCAGATGTCGAGCAGTTCTTTGCTGCGCTTGGTGTAGGCGCTCAGGTTGTCGATGCTGCACTGCGGGTCCTGCATCTTCTGTACCAGTTGTTCCAGTTCGGTAACAGCCTGGGTATAAGTTATTTCGTTGTTTTCTTCCATATATTAAAGTTGTTAGTTTTTAGTTGTTAGTTTTTAGTTGGCATCCGCATACATTTTGTTAATTCACGGTGGCGTCGGCGGCGCCCTCGGCGAACTGCATCGTGACCTGGTCACCGGGGTGCAGTTGAGCGGCGTCGGTCACACATTTGTCTCCCATTCTGACAAGGGCGTAGCCGCGGCGCAGCGTGTTGACGGGCGACAGCAGGGTGGCCTTGTCGTCTAGGGCCTGCAGACGTTGCTGCTCGCGCTGCATGGCGCGTCTAATGGTGTCGCCGATGCGCTCGATGGCGCGTTCCAGGCGGGTGCGTTGGCTGGCAATCAGGTTGGTGGCGGCAACGGGGATGTTGCGGGCGTGGTTGTCGAGGCGGATGCGGTTGGTGTCGATGATGCGACGCGCAGTGGCGGGAATCATGCTGGTGAAATAGGCCAACTGTTCCCTGGCCTGGCTCACCGTGTCGCGCACCGATGTCACGACGGCCTCTTGCAGTTCGTTGAGCCGCGACAGGGCTGCCGTGCCGCACTGGATGAGCCACTCGGCAGCGGCAGTGGGCGTCTTGACACGTATCGAGGCAACATCGTCGAGCACAGTGACGTCGCGCTCATGGCCAATTCCCACAATAATGGGGATGGGGAACTGGGCGACGGTCGAAGCCAGGTCGTAGTTGTCAAATGAATTCAGGTCACTGGTCGAGCCTCCGCCACGGATGATGACCACACAGTCAAACAGGTCGATATGCCGGTTGATGCGGTCGAGCGCTGCCACCACGGTGGGTACCGTCTGGTCGCCCTGCATGACGGCATGGAACAGGCAAGGGTAGAACTGCAGGCCGTAGGGGTTGCCCTGCAGCTGATTCATGAAATCGCCGTAGCCTGCCGCGCCCTCGGCGCTGATGATGGCGATGCGCTGGGGCACGTCGGGCCAGGGCAGTTCCTTGTTCATGTCCAGGATGCCCTCGGCCTTGAGGCGGTTGATGATTTCCTGCCGCTGGCGCGCCATGTCGCCCAATGTGTAGTTGGGGTCGAGGTCATTGATGATGACCTTCATGCCATAGAGGCGGTGATAGGTCGCCGTGACATTCACCAGCACCTTCATGCCGCTGGCAAGGGTCTGCCCTGTCGCCTGCTGGAAGTCGTAATAGAGTGTCCTGTACTTGTTCGCCCAGATAGCGGCGCCCACGCGTGCTATGGTCACGCCCTGGCCATCCTTCTCGATGAGTTCCAGATAGCAGTGGCCGCTGCGGTTCAGGCGCAGGTCGCTGGTCTCAGCGATGACCCACTGGTTCTGCAAGATGGCTTCTCCATTGATGAGCCGTTCGATAAGGGCGTTGAACGCGCTCAAGGTCATTCCCTGCGGTGTGTCGGTTGCCTTGCTCACTTTATCTGTTTGATTTTTAATCCGTTAAAGCGGTAGTTGAGCGAAGGCTTGAGGTGACCGGCAAAGCGCTTGTACTCGCTGGGTGCCAGGAATTGCTCCAGGCCGTGAGTGGCCTCGATGAGGTCGTGCTTCTCACCCTTGAAGGTGAGCTTGATGAGCGGGAAAATCATCGCATCCTGCAGGTCGGCCCGCAGCTCCTGCGGCATCTTCTTGACGATGAAATCATCAATGCCGGGCATCGCAAACAGGCGGTCGCTGGTGAATCGCTGCCAGTGCTTGTTCCACTGGCTGAGGCGGCTGTCGGGCACGGGTGTCATCACCGTTTCGATAACGGTAATGACAGTATCCTTGCCTGCCATCCTCATGAGCATTTCTACCATGCGGCTCGGGCTGGTCTGAACCTTCAGGTAGTTGTCTTCCAGCTCAATCAGTTTGCTCTCGCCAGTCAGGTTGTTGGCGATGGCTACCATCTGGCCGCTGTTGTAGTAGTCCACCATGTCAAGCCGATGGGTGCGGGTGAGCAGGGGAAAGATGTTCCCCGGCTCACTCGCAAAAAAGTCGGCGATAGTGCGTGCCATTCCCGTCAATGGCATCAATGCCAACGACAGGATCAGGATGCTATAACAGCGTTTCATTTAGTTGGCGCCTCCGTATTGCTTCTTGACCTCGGGCAGCCACTTGATGATGTCGCTGATGCGGGTGGCATGGCTCGGGTGCGAACTCATGAATTCGGGCGGCTCTTGGCTGGAGCTGGCCGACATCTTCTGCCAGAAGGTGACAGCAACATCGGGATTGTAACCGGCGATGGTCATCAGCACCAGACCCATCTTGTCGGCTTCGCTCTCATGCTTGCGCGAGAAGGGCTGCATCACGCCATATTGGGCACCCAGGCCATAGACCTGCTGCGCAATCTGCTGCGTGGCGGCACTCTTGCCGCTGGTGAGGATGCCGATGGCATTGGCGCCATATTGGGCCAGCACCTGTTGACTCATGCGCTCGTTGCTGTGCTTGGCAACGGCGTGAGCCACCTCGTGGCCGATGACAACAGCCAGCTCGTCATCGCTGCTCACAAGGTTCATGATGCCCTCATACACAACGATTTTTCCGCCAGGCATACACCATGCGTTGATGTCGTTACTCTTGACCAGATTGAACTCCCAAGCGAAGTTCTGGAGTTCGCTCTCGAGCCCGGCATATCTGAGGTAGGCCTCGGTAGCGGCGGCAATGCGCTGGCCAACTCGGGTGACTTGGGCACTCTGGGTCTTGTTGGTGGATATGGGAGCCGTCTGCATGAAGCTGGCATACTGCTGCAGGCTGGCTGCCAGCACCTCTTGATCACTGACAAGATTCAACTGTTTGCGACCCGTGATAGGTACCGAGCCGCAGCTGGTGAGCAACATAGCGGCCACAGCCAGCATTGCGATAATCTTTTTCATAATCGATAAATTTTGGTTAATATAACGTTTAGTGAGTTTGCACGACTTCGGTGGGAGGCAAGGTCTCGTTACGGCGGTCGATGGCGTCAATCACGCGGGTGGCGAGCTGCTTGAAGGCAATGCCGCTCACGTCATTAGCGCGCACAACGGGCATGCCGTCGTCGCTGCCCTTGCAGATGCCTGCCACCAGGGGAATCTGGCCCAGCAGCTCCACACCCAGGGTCTCGGCCAGCTGCTTGCCGCCGTCATGACCGAAGATGAAGTATTTCTCGTCAGGATGGCTGGCGGGAGTGAACCATGACATGTTCTCGACGATTCCCAGCACGGGCACGTTCACATGTTCGCCCATGAACATGCTGATGCCCTTGCGGGCATCGGCCAGAGCCACCTGCTGCGGGGTGGTGACCACGATGGCGCCGGTGATGGCAAGGGTCTGCACCAGGGTCAGGTGGATGTCGCTGGTGCCGGGGGGCAGGTCGATGACAAAGTAGTCCAGCTCGCCCCAGTCGGCCTCGTTGATGAGTTGGCGCAAGGCATTGCTGGCCATAGCACCGCGCCACAGGATGGCCTTCTCCTTGTCCACCAGGAAGCCCAGCGACAGCATTTTCACACCATATTTCTCCAGAGGGATAATCAGGTTCCTGCCGTCCACCTCATGCATGTAGAGTTGCTCGTCCTCGGCGCCGAACATCTTGGGCATCGAGGGCCCGAAAATGTCGGCGTCCAGCAGGCCCACGCGATAGCCTTGCAGGGCCAGAGCCACAGCCAGGTTGCAGGCGATGGTCGATTTGCCCACGCCGCCCTTGCCCGAGCTCACGGCGATGATGTTCTTCACGCCGGGCAGCGGGTTCTCTATCTTGCGCACAGGGTTGTCCTGGGCGGTTTTCACGCCAATGTTTCCCTTGATGTCCACATCATTGCCCACATGGGCGAGGATGGCGGCTTCGGCGGCCTTGACCACGCTCTTGATGAAGGGGTCGGTGGGTTTCTCAAACGTTAAGGAGAAGCTCACACGGTTGCCGTCGATGCGGATGTCGTCATTCACCATGCCCATGTCCACGATGTCTTTTCCCGTGCCGGGATAGCGCACCGTGCGCAGGGCATCCAGTATCAGATTAGGATAAATTGTCATATTATTCCGTTTTTTGTTTTTAGTTGTAAGTCCTTTGTTATCAGTTGTTGGTTCAGTCTTGTTGTTGCTCTTCGTTAGCCATGAGTTGCGGCATCTGGATGTAGCCGCGGTTGTAGCTGCGGTAGGTGTCGGGCTCGATGTCGATGTCGGGCTCAACGAGCTGCACGCCATGGGGCAGGGCAAAGCGGATGTACTTGATGGTCAAGCCGCGTTGCAGCCACTGCATCTCATAGTGTGTCTTGATGTCCAGGATGTCGTTGGCCAGGCCGCTGGCATACAGGTCATCGGTGTCGGTTTCGACAGGCAGGTGGTTCTCCTCGACCAGGGCGTGGGTATAGGTGTAAAGGAACGGGCTGTCGGTCTTCAGGTGGACGAGGCCGCCATCGCACAGGATCTTGCGGTAGTTATCCAGGAAGCGGGTCGAAGTGAGGCGTTTATTCACCTTTTTCATCTGCGGGTCGGGGAAGGTAATCCAGATTTCGGACACCTCGTTGGGGGCGAACATGCGGTCGATGAGTTCGATGTTGGTGCGCAGGAAGGCCACGTTGGGCAATCCTAGCTCTGTGGCCAGCTTGGCGCCGGTCCACATGCGGGCACCCTTGATGTCCACACCGATGTAGTTCTTGCCGGGGAACCGTTGCGCCAGTCCCACGGCATACTCTCCCTTGCCGCACCCCAACTCCAGCACGATGGGATTGTCGTTCTTGAAATACAGCTCATTCCACTTGCCGCGCATGGGGCAGCCGCCCTCCTGCATCACTACCGCAAAGGGGTACTGGAACACACAGGTCATGCGCTCCATGTCGGCAAATTTCTTGAGTTTGTTCTTTCCCATGAGTATATCAGGTCTTTATTTGATAGCGATTTTGTGGCTCTTGCCATTGAGCACGACGACATAGAATCCCACATCCAGCTCTTGACGGTTCACTCCCGTGGTGAGCGGCATGGGACGCTGGGTGCCGTTGATCGAGGTCACCTGGGCGGTACCCTCGTGGCGGGTCTCGATGCACAGAGCGTGTCCATCAACCCACACGCGGTCGGCAATGAAGTTCAGGTCCTCGATTCCGCTGCTGTTCGTCACACGGGCGCTGCAGTTGGCGGCATACCGTGACGTGTCGCCGTCATCGGCTAGGACGATGTTGCTCACCAGGATTTCACCTTCGGCGGCAAGAGCGTCATCGGCACGCACGGTGATGTGGAGCACTGCGCCATCATCGGCAAATTTCACCCTCTGTGACGAGTACAGCACAGTGCGTGACGTGGACTCACCGGTTTCGCTTGTCTCGCCTGCATGGTTGCGGTCGCACGTGGTGTTCACCAGCGTCAATCCGGCGGGCAGGGTGATGTCGCATTGCAGGGCCTCATAGTCGGCGGCATTGTCGAGGGTGATGGTCAATGTGCGCTCCTCGCCTGGGCGCATCGCCACATCGTCGAGGTGGAGCTGGTCCTTGACGTTGACAATGGCGGGCGATTTGGAACTACCGGTCAGGATGATACGGATGAGCATGTTGACGTCCGAGATGTTCACCTCGCCATCCTCGTTGACATCGGCACGCATCATGGTGCCTTCGTCATATGTGGTGCCCAGAATGATTTTCACAACCAGGTTGACGTCCGAGATATTGACCTCGCCGTCAAGGTTCACGTCACCCCTGAGCCAGCCGCTTTCAATCAGGAATTCCTTCCACTGGTCGGCTTCCTGATAGAGCGACAGCGAGCTGGCGGGGACCGTCAGTGTGACCTTAGGCTGGTCAACGCCGTCCCACACGTTCTCGCCCAGGGCGGGCACTGTGGTGGCATCGCTGCTGATGGCGGTCATCCCGGTCATGCCGGCCATGGCACGTGTGCCCAGCCAGGTCATGGAGGCTGGCAACTCGACGACCGAGAGCCTGCTGTTATTGTACAAGGCATAGTCGCCCAGGGCGCTCACGCCTTTAAGATCAATCGTTTCAAGACCTGTGCCTGCCAGCATGAAGTCACTGATTTGGGACATGTTGCCGCCCAGCGTGATGTTGGCAAGGTCGGTGTCATACAGGAATGCGCCCTGGCCAATCGTGTTGATGCTCGTCGGCAATTTGGCCTCGGTCACGGGCGTCAGTACCATCGCCCAATCACCCATGCTTTTAAGGCTCTTGCTGTCCGTGAGGTCCAGTTGCTTGATACCCGTTCCGGCCAGCGAACGTTCACCAACACTCTGCAGGGCCGATCCCAGCTTGATGGTCGTCAGCGAGGGGCAGTCCATGAGTGCCGTGGCATCCATCTTGGACAGTCGGCTCGACGGCTCCACCTCAATCGTGGTGAGCGACGAGCAACGCATGAATGCACCGCGTCCCACAGTCATCACACTGGCGGGCAGGGTGACAGATTCCAGCGATGTGCAGGATGCAAAGGCATAGTCTCCGATGCTGTCCAGCGAGGCCGGCAGGGCTATGCTGGATAACACGCCGCATCCGGCAAAGGCACCGCGGCCAATCAGCTTGAGCGAAGCGGGCAACACGACACGGGTCACCTTCTTGCCGGCAAATGTTCCCGCAGGAAGTTCTCCTGCCTGGAAATCCTGCTGCCAGTAGTGGCGGTCCGAGCAATGATAGGGTTCCACATCGACCGTGGCCAAGTCAACTGTTGTGAGATGGTGCAGCTTGTCGGCAATAAAGTAGAAGTCCTCGGCATTCATGCTGCCGCTAATTGTCAATGATGTCACATTCAGGTCTGTGACTTGAGTTGACAATAATCCGGCAGTGTTGTTCACATCAAGGGCTTGTACTTGAAGGGCCAGCACGGCTATGATGGTCAGTATAATGCTCTTTCTCATATTCAACTATTGATAAAAGTATTAAACGTGCAAATATAAACTATTTTCCTGAATCCGTCACATCTTTTAACAAAATTTGCGTGATATGGGATTTTACCCCTTGAATGCCCTGGTATTTCCAGTTTCTCATATAACAAAAGCACATCAGCAACCCCAAAAAGTTGTTGTGGTTGCCTGAACTGCAAGCGTCGCTGCCCTGTGTGACAAGGCAACGACGCATGTTTCGATTCAGTAATTGATGGGGCCAGGAACCTGACCTCACATCATGTTACTTGATGACCTTGGCGGTAGTGGTGGTACCGTCGGTGTAGGTGGTCACGATGATGTTCACACCGTCAAACGGAGTCTCGCTCTCCTGACCGGCCACGTTGACGTAACGCACTGATGCAACCTCCTTGTGGCCAATGACCTCGTTGATGCCCGATGCATCGTTGATCGGAGCCTTAGCGTCATCGGCGAGGTAGGTGATGTGCTTGTTGGTCACGAGTACCACGTTAGCCAGCTGGAGCTCGGCATTCAGGGCGTCAAAGGTGTTGTCGGCGCTGATGGTGATGCGCAGCATGTTGCCCTCGTTACCGGCAAACGTGTTCAACGACATCGACACGCCCATCAGGGTGTAAACATTCTCTTCCACCTCATGCTGGATGCTGTAGAACTTGTGCTCATGGCCGCGGTCGATACCCTCGACAGACTTGAGGCTGACGCCCTCGGGCAGCACGAGTTCGCACTGCATTGCGGTGTAGTCGTGCTCGTCGTTGGCAAGAGCCACTTCGACGGTGCGGGTTTCTCCAGCACGCAGCAGCACGCTTGCAGGCATCAGATGGTCGCTTGTGGCCGGGAATTGTTCGGCAAACTTGGCACCGATGCGGTGCAGCGACTTCTTGGCGTTGCTGCTCAACAGCATGTCAATCAATGAGGTCACATCAGCGATGTTGATGTCTTCATCCTGGTTGACGTCGGAATTGCGCTGGTTGATTGCTACTCCGCCACCCAGCAGGTAGTCGATGAGCGTCGTCACGTCGGCAATGTTCACATCGCCATCGTCGTTGACGTCACCCAACATGAAATCTCCTCCATCCTGGAAGAAGAAGTACATCCACTGGTCGGCCGCCTTGTACAGCTCGGTGCTCTCACTGTCGGGAGTGATCAGGGGCACGCGGGACTGGTTCACGCCAGCCCACACGTTGTCGCCGAGTTCGGGAACCGTGGTGGCTCCGGTCTTCAGCACCTTCATGCCTATCATACCGGCCATGGCCATGTCACCCAGATAGCTGATGCTTTCAGGAAGGCGCATGGTGTCGATGTCGGCACTCACGTTATAGAAGGCATAGTCGCCGATGTGGGCAACGTCCTCCTTGAGCAGGTTGCCGGCATTGAGCATGCCGTCACCCGCAAAGGCGTAGTCGCTGATATTCACCAGGGTGTGAACAGGAGCGGCAGCCACACCGCGGCGTCCGCCAGGTTCACCGCTGGCACGGCCGTTGTCACCGCTGTCCTGGTTCAGGCCGGGCAATGTGACGGTAGTGAGCAGGGGATTGTGTGCAAGGGCACCAACACCCAGATTGGTCATGCCGTCGCTCAAGTGCAGGCTCGTCAGCTTGGTCTGGGCAAAAGCCCATTCGCCGATGGTGCCCACGCCCAGCGACTGGATGTTGATCTGCTCAAGGCCCGAGTTGATGAAGGCCTCGTCGTCGATGCGTGACAGGCGGCAGGACGGGTCAATGGTCAGGCCCTTCAAGGCAGTGCAGCCGTTGAAGGCGCCTTTCATGATATATTCCACACCAGCGCCCAGGCTCACGTTGCTCAATGACGTGGCGCCCAAGAAGGCGAAGTCGCCAACGGTCCTCGAGTTGATCACGGCACTGGTCATGGCCTCGCAGCGCGAGAACACGCCCTTGCCCATGTCGATGATGGCCGGGGACAGCTCAATGCTGGTCAGGCCGCTGCCCGAGAAGGCATAGTCGCCCAGATAGACAACCGATGACGGCAACGTGACAGTTTCCAGACGGTCGCAACCTGCAAAGGCCGCATAACCAATGGACTGGATGCCCTCGGGCAGGGTCACGCGGGTCAACTTCTTGCCGAAGAACGCCGTGCGGGGTACCTCGTTGGCATTGTAGGACGTCACTGTGCCATACAATGCGGCTCCGCTGTTGTAGGGCAGAATGGTGGCTTGGCTCAGGTCTATTGACGTGAGCTCGGCTAGCTCCTCGCTGATGAACAGGAAGTCACGGGCATCCATCGTGCCAGTAACGGTCAATTCAGTGATCTGGGTGTCGCCCACCTGTTGTGACAGGTTGCCGGCGCTATTTGCGACGGTCAAAGCGGACATGCCCAGGCTCGTAATAGCTGCAAAAAGCAGCGTCAAAAACAATTTGCGCATATCGTTTTAGTCTAAGTTCCTACTTTTTAACCCGCAAATGTACATATTTTTTATGGCTCGCAATATGTTTTAACGATTTTTAGGCTTTAATTTAACCGTAACCACCCAGCCCAGTTGAATTGTACGGATTATACGAAGGCATCACTTCATCCATGGACCTCACGCTAAGCCGCTAAGCCGTTTTTGCCGGCAATCTTTATCTGTCGGCTAACCTTTAACTGTCTACGGACCTTTAACTGAACGAAGTCAATTTAACGAATCTAACGAAGGCATCCGCGCTCTTGGGCTTCTTGCTATGATGTTTTGTCGGTGAACTTTTAACTGTCGGCGAATTTAACGAAGGGGCTCCGTTTCCTCGGGCCTCACGCTAAGTCGCAAAGACGCTAAATAGTGCTCA
>CACYAW010000024.1 GCA_902772455.1 uncultured Bacteroidales bacterium | reverse complement strand
GGCCGCCGGAGTCGGCTCTTTCTTGACCTGATTGTAGAGGTCGATTAAACTACTGTTATTCATTGTTTTAGCTGTTTGATTATAAAAATATTACAAATAAAGTATCAAAAATATAATAAAAACTTTGCAATTATTTTGACAATCAAAATCTTTTATATAAATTTGCAGCGTCAAATAGAGTGCATAATTAGTGATGATGATTGTCGCTAATTGGTTGCAAATATACTGATATTTTTATTATCAGACGCAATTATTATAGAATATTTTTTGAAGAAATTATGAAGTTAGTCAGCAGAGATATTGATTTACTGCGCATTAGAAAAGAGCACCACATCACTCAGAGGCGACTGGCGGACTTGACAAAATATCCTCAAGGCTTCATTTCGCAGATTGAGAACAGGAGGGTAAGTGCTCCCATCCAGTTTCAGCAGAATCTGATGGAGGTTCTGGGTATACCCAGCCTGGAGCCGTATTATCTTCCGTCTCCCGAAGAGCAGGTTGCGCAGAACCTGGCCAATGGTGCCAATGAATTCCAGCAAACAGTCAACAGGTTGCTAGATATCATTGACCGACGTGACGAGCGCATACGCGAACTCGAGAACGAGAACAAGCGTCTTCAAGATATTATAATAATGTGTAAAAAGTAGGGTAGATTAGAGACCCTATGTGTTCAATGCTGTGTACATTAAAAAAGAGTAACTATAATTTATTATTAACCAGGTATTTGCCCTTGAAATTAGCTTGCTTCCCAAGCTGAGGGCCGCGGGTTCGAGTCCCGTTTACCGCTCAACATTAAAAGCGTTGAAGATCAAGGAAATATAACTTGGTTTTCAACGCTTTTCTTTATGGGTGAAAAGAATAGGAGGCTGTGTCATAATTCGCCTCAGATTTTTTAATCGGCCTATCGGCTGAGAAATTAAACATCCTTTTACAGTTTCACGGCGTTGATATCCACCAGGCCGTTAACTATGGCATAGATGGTCAGTCCCGCAGGGCTGTGGATCTGGAGTTTGCGGGCGATGTTGCGTCGGTGTGTGATGACGGTATTGACCGAGATCTCAAGATGGTTGGCGATTTCCTTGTTGGCCATGCCCTGGACAACGGCGACGATGACTTCCTTTTCGCGCTGTGAGAGCGTCTCGGCACTTTGCGCACCATCCTTGAATACCATGTTGGTAATGTTACGCGTCACGTCACCATGCTTGACGAGTCGTTCCAGGCGCCGAATGGCGGGTACAAAGATGTGGTCCTCGACCATGGCATGCTGGGTAAGCCATTCCTCGTTCTCGTAGATATCGTGAAGCGTGGCCGTCAGCTGGTTGTTATGCAACCCGTCCTGTGGCAGATACTTGATGATGAGGATTTTCAATTCCCTCAACTGCTGGTCGGCCGCGCCATGATGCTTGGAGAAGGTCTCCACATTGTAGTCGCTGGCGGGCTGACCTTCAAGAAGCTTTTCCACGTAGGGGAACAGCGTCTGCTGCTCATAGTTCATGTGGCGCTTGATTTCGTGGGCATACTCGTCATAGAGTTTCATGATGAGCTGGGCCAGCGAATTCTCCTCGTTGAGCGACTCCTCCAGCTCGCGGCGTATATACGGCAACTGGAAATCGATGAAATAGGCGTGGCTGGCTTCCAGATAATGCAACAGGGTAGAGACTGAGATGAGCTCGTCGTCCTCGGCTACGCCAATGCCGTTGATGGCATAATTGACCACGGTGAGAAAGGTGTGGGTGTCCACGCCGTTGCTCTCGCAGGTCTCTTTCACCGTCTTGTCGCCAAAGCCCAAGCTGATGCCGAAAGCGCCCAATGACTGCAGCAGATTATAATTGTCGCCGATAAGGGAGATCATCTGGTCGGTTGCTTCATATATCTTTTGGCTCTTCATCGTATCGCGTGTTGTTGCGGCAAAATTAGTGGTCCCTATCCAAACTGGCAATCATCATTTTTTGGTATTTATCACAACAAATGCCCCCAAATGTTAGGTGAAAACACTTGGGGGCAAGGGTTATAAAGGGAATTTGGAGATTTCTCCGAGAGCATGGTGACCTCGATGCAGCGCTTTGCTGCAAGCAGCCGCTGTGCCATGCGTTGCACATCTCCTGCCGTCATCTCAGTAACCATTTTGCAATAGTCTTTGTCAAAATCGACCTCATCGTCCAGTTCGTGCCAGATGATGTAGCTCCAATAATCGTTGGTGATAGCCATTTGAGCATATTGCTTGGTCAAGTATTGCTTGATCTTGGCCATGCTGGATTCAAGAGGCCCGTTATCCGCAATGTTCTGCAACTGCTGGTAGATAATCGGGTTGAGTTCCTCGTAGCGGTCGGGGTCGGCATTGTACGAGATCTTGAAGGTGGCATTGGGCCGGTCTTCCTTGGCCAGTTCAAAGTCCACGCTCACGCCATAGGTGCCGCCTTTCTCCTCACGCACCGAGTCGGTGTAAGCAATAGACAAGCATCGCTTCAGGAAGTCCAGTTCCAGGTCGCTCTGTGCACTGAACGGCACGTCGGCAGTATAGAAGATGCTCACGTTGGCCAGCGGTGTCGCCATCTTTTTACTGAACTTGTGTACCGACTGTCCATCAACGATACGAGGGATATTGCTGTAATTGGTCTGCTCATGCTTGCCTGTTGAGGGCAGTGTAGCCAGATATTGGCAAAGCAACTGGCGCAGTTCCTTTTCGTCATAATTGCCGATGATGACTGTCTTGAAGTTGGCGGCATCACTGAAGCGCTCCTTGTATATTTCCATGATGCGGTCATAGTCCACGCGGTCAAGGGTAGATTGCACGACAGGCTCCATGCGGGGATGATGGCCGTAAAGTATGGCTCTGATGGAGTCATTATAATCCACCTTGGGCGAAGCATTCCTGTTGGTGAGAAATGAGCGGTTACGGCTGATGAATTCATTGAACGCGGTAGTGTCGCGGCGGGGTGAGGTAAAGTACAGGTAGGCCAATTCAAACATGGTCTTCATGTCCTTGACCGACGAACTGCCGTTGATGCTCTGACCCTCGGAGCCTACCGACGGGCTCACGCGCACCGATTTGCCGGTGAGCATCTTGCGCAGGGTAAGGACATCGTAGTCGCCCACACCTGCCTCGGTCACACTACTGGAAATGACGCTAAAGTTAGGAATATCCTCGTCACCGTAGAGCGATGTTCCTCCTTCACCCTCCATTGCCAGCGAAACGGCGTCGGCGTTGAAATCTGTCTTGCGGGCATATACCTTCATGCCGTTGGACAGATTGTACTCGGTGAAGCCGTGCTTATATGGCATTTCGCTGACGATGGTGCCGGGCTGAGGAAGCTGACCGATCAGTTGGTCGCTCAGTACCTGCTCGGTGTAGGGCGCATAAGAGAGACGTTGAGCCGCCTGGATGACCTGTTCAATCTGTCCTTCGGTAGGCAGAACGACATCTTCCTTGTCGGGGGCAAACATGACTACAACCTGATTCTTGTCAGTGATCAGTTCGCGTGTGGCGGCGTTGACCTCTTCAAGGGTTACGTCGCGGTCCAGCCTGCGGGTGTTTTCCAACTCATATTCCACCGATACCAGCGGCTCGCCCGTCAGGAAGTTGCTCACACAGGCGTTGACATAGTGGGAGTTGCGGTAGTCATCACGCATGTTGTAACGGCGCTCGGCGGCATTGAGGAAGAGTTTCTTGGCTCGGTCCAGTTCGCTCTGGGTAAAGCCGTGCTGGCGGGCCTGCTCGGCGACGGCCACAGCAGCAACAATGCCACCCAGGATGTTGTCCTGCTTGCAGCTGATGCTCAAGGCAAAAGCCTCCTTGGTGCGGCTGATGAAGAATGTGCCGGCACGGCCTGTTGCACTCTGGACCGGTGAGCCGGCCTGTTGGCGCAGTTCGGCATAACGGTCATTGAGCATGGTGCTGATGAGATCGTCGATATAGCTGCCGCGCAGATAGACTTCACTGTCCTTCTCGTTGTCGGGCGTAGCATCCCGTTTCTGGTACAGGTGGCAGAGCACAATAGGCTGCTCGGCATCTTTCTCGATGGCGACAATCATCTTTTCATTGTCATCAACGGGATAATAGATGCGCTCGGCCGCTTTCTTGGGCATGGGAATGGACGAGAAAATCTTCTTGATTTTCTTCTCCATTTTGTCCACATCGACGTCACCCACGACCACGATGGCTTGCAAGTCGGGGCGATACCACTTCTGGTAATAGTCGCGCAGGTCCTGATAGGGGAAGTTGTCCACGATGTCCATCGAGCCGATGGGCATGCAGTCCTCATATTTTGTACCCTTGTAGATGATGGGCAGCACATCCTCCTGCATGCGCTGCACGGCCATTCCTGCACGGCGGGTGCGCCACTCCTCGTGGATGACGCCACGCTCTTTATCGATTTCCTCATCTTCAAGCAACAGGTAGTGGCTCCAGTCATGTAGCACGAGCAGGCAGGAGTCGATGATGCCCTCACGGACGAGCGGAGCAGCCCCGATGTGATAAACGGTCTGGTCAACCGAGGTATAGGCATTGAGGTTAGCTCCAAACTTGACGCCGATGCTCTCACACCAGGGCACGATGCCCGGCTTGCCGTTCTTGCCTGGGAAGTTCTTGGTGCCGTTAAAGGCCATGTGCTCTAGGAAATGCGCCAGTCCGCGCTGGCGGGGCTCCTCAAGGATAGACCCGACTCGTTGGGCAATGTAGAAGTCGGCAAGGCCTGCCTCCTTGGCATTGTGACGGATGTAGTAGGTCATGCCGTTCTTGAGCGTTCCCTTGCGAACCGACGGGTCCTGAGGTAACTGGGCTGCTGCCCACAGGGACAGCAGCACCAGTCCAATAAGTGATAGAACAAATCTTCTCATCGGTCTTATTTGTTGAGCAGCGAAGCGGGTGCTTCAGGGGTGAAGTCGTTGGTCGAATTGTTGGTGTCAACATATTTGCCATTGGCATCCTGCTTGCGGATGACCGACTTGTTGAAGCGGGTATCGTCACGATCCACCTTGCCGCAGTAGGTCCAGCCGGCATCAATCGAGGCATCGAGCACATTCCACTCGCGTACCGATTCAACGCTCAGGTTCACACCGTCGAGAATCCACTCGTTGGGCACCTTATAAAGTCCGCTCTTGGTCATCTCCTTAGAGAAGTCACCGAACACAAACAGATAAGTAGCGTCATAGACATAATTCTCGAGCCAGTCTTCTTTGCTGGTCTTCATCTTGGCAATCGCCATCGAGTTGAAACCGCGGCTGTGGAACTGGTAGATGGTAGCGGTGTAGCAATACCACTTGTCCAGGTTGGGAGCCTCACCATCGGGGTCGGTGAAATTGGGGTTGGATGTCTCGTCATAGAACTCAAAGTCAGCGTCGCTCAAGTCGATGGAGTTAGGCTGCTCGGTCTTGTGGTTGATGGCGTTAACAGCCAGTTTGAGGCTCTGACCGGGCTCAACGGGAACGCTCTTGCCATTGCCGGGAATCATGTAGCAGGCTTGCACCGAGAAGTGGGTGGACATGATGTCGGGGGTGTAATCCTCCTTGGTCGTGGTCAGGAATGCCGACTCCAGCACGGCGATGCTGTCGGCATACAGGGTGACGTCAGAGTTATTGGTGATGATGATGTACTGGTCGCCGCTGTAGGATTTCCCTTCGGGGGTCGTGGTGCCGGTGAAGAAAATTTCGCTGATGACGAAACCACCCTGGGCAGTGAATGTCGAGACAACCATTTTCAGGTCATGAGAAGTCTCGCTGAGAACGACATTGTCTGATGTTACCTCAAAATCCTTTTGTCCGGCAACGCCGTTGAGTGTGAAGTCAAGATGGCCCGTCACAACAATGTTGTAGGTGCCTGCCTGCAAATCATTGCACATGATTTTGTAGCCATTGCCGTCCTTGAGAAACTTGTCACCTTCGATGGTGGTGACCTGTTTGGTCTCGACATTGGTCAGTGTGGCGACGGCATTGCTGAGGACAGCATTCTCCAGGTTTGAGGGAACCTCCAGGGTCACCATCGAGGTGGGGATGACGGGAATCGGGTCATCACTGCTGCAGGATGTTAAACACAGGGCTGCGGTGAGCATCATCAGGATGCTTTTCAACATGAACTTTTTCATTCTTCTGTTTTTTTAATGAGTTGATGATTATTTGATTGTTATTAAAAAGTGATTCCTATAGAACTGTGAAATGATGTCTGGTGCTCGCTGGCTGAGCATAGGACCATGCCTCCCCCCACTACGGCAAATAGGCCATAGCGGGATTGCTTCAAGGCATAATCGGCTCGCAACTGGGCACCGAAATCAGTATAACTGGCTGTAGCGAATTGGTGCTTGTGCTGAATCAGGCGGGTGAAAGCTGCATTCATGTTGGCAAACGGCATTTGCAGCTTGTCACCGGTGTTGGCATTGTAGGAAGCACGGGCGTCCAGTGTCAGCAGGCATTTGTCTGACGGACGCATGAAACATTGTCCCTGCAGGCTGCAGTAAACGTGACTGGCATCCATTTGCCGGTGTGGATAAACATATTCCTCACTCACTTCTCGGTATCCGGCTGTCATGTTGATGTTCCAGTTTCCGCGGCCGTAGAGCGCTCCGCCACTGGTTTCCAGAATATGGCTTTTGTACATCGTCAAGCATGCGATGACAGGGAAGTAGCGGGCATCGGATGTGCCCCCTATGTGTTCGTTGCCTGTCCGCCTCGTGTAGTCGAAATGTCCGAACAGGGCTATTCGGTTGCCTTTTTCTTTTTTCCATCCGATTGTCGCTCCTGTGTGCTCGTTGTAGAGGTCGGTAAGCGGCATGGAGTTATATTCAGCCAGTTTCCGGTGGTAACGGTGCTCGTCAAGGGTGACATCGGCATAAAATCCGTTTTTGTTGATGGGTGTGGCGTGAAGCATGACAGCCAGTCCTCCTCCGTCATAATAGAGGCTTCGCTTGTCACCCGAGAAGCGGCTGTATTCGGTGCCCAGGCCTGTCATCTGATACTCGGGGATGACGCCTTCCTCGCGGTAGAAGGCTACGCTGTTGGTCTGTTTATAGATGTTGCCCTCAATAGCGGCTCCAAGACGATATCGCATTAAGTCACAGCCAACTCCGAGGCGCAACGTCAAGTCGGTGACGATACCTCTCATGCGGGGATCATGTCCTCGGTATTCCTGTTCGGCGCGGACAAGCATCTCGGCCCCCAGTAGCCATCGGTTGATGCTCATGGCATACCCCCCTGAGATGCTGTAACGCTCACGCCTTGTGTCACCGCCCAAGGTGTCGGCGAGGATGTAGGGCTGCAACAGGTCATAATCACTGGTGGAGTTCCACTTGACGTTGTGCTGTTTCCCCGTCATGTAGGAGGCCTCGCCCCATACGGTGGAACGCTGATTCAAGGCATGATAGGTGTTGACCTTGAGGTATGGCAGGCTATAGCCGTTGCCTTTTTCGGGGACGAAGGCCTGGGACTGGTGTAGCACGTCGATGCCCAGTGCCAGCTGCGAGAAGGAGGTCTTATAGGCTGGGCCATGCAGGGCAGGGTTGCGCATAGCCTCCAACATGGGCTGTTGTCCCAAGGACAGGTGTTCGACCAGTGCCGTGTCAGCATTGGAGGCAATTGTCACAACCCAATTGGTCATGAAGATGAGTATGATTAAGAATTGGCGTTTCATGTCAGTCAAGAAAGATGATATTTAATGTGACCTCGTTGACGTCGCGACCGATGAATTCAACATAGTCGCTTTGGCAACGGAACTGGCGCATGCGGATGACGTTTTCAGCCGATTGGCAAGTGGCGACGCCTTCAATGTCTATCTGATAGGCACCACGCAGCACTTCCACCGTCGTGCTGGCTCCATTAAAGTCTGCCGATGTGGTGACTTGGCGGCTGTTCACATTGGTCAATTTCACCTGCGCCTGCACGTTGGTGATTGTAACGTCATTTCCTCCCGAGACTGTGATGCGAGCGGTCGTGAAAATGTCGTCTTCCACTGGAGCGCAGGCGGTGAACAGCATGGTGAATGCTATCAATAAGAGGAATAAAATGTGATGTTTCATAACTTAATGTTCATTTCAAGTCCGAAGTACGGGGTAACATGGCGGCGGATAGTCGTGCCGCGGCTGTCATAGTCGGGCGTGTAATCCCACAGTTTGTTGCAGAACATGGCAACGTAAAGACGGTCATCAAAGAGTTTTTTTGTGACTTTCATATTGACATTCATGGCAAACGGGACGCGGTTCTTCTCAAACTGCGAGGGTGTGTAGTCCCGAACCAGCCAGCGCAGGTACACGTCGCTGGCGTCGCTGTCCTGCCAATCGTGGATGCTGCCGTCGGGGGCGATATACTGGACAGGGTAGTTGCTGACCTCTTTGCGCTGCGAGGTGGTAAACCACAGGCATTGGGCAGAAAAGGAGAAACCCAACTTGAGACGGGGCACGTCGGTGTCGAGGGTGAAATTGGTGTTGAACGACTCCCTCACCGAACCGTCGTCGTTAGCATACAGTCCCACGTACTGGATCTGGCGGTTGTCAATCACCTGGCTGGGGCGGTAGGAGTCCACGATAGAGTTGTTGTAGGTGGTGCGAAAGTAGGCTCCGTTGATGGTCAGGCGCGTGAGAACCACGGGGAAACGCTTGGTCTCGATGGTGTATTCGATGCCCTCTTTCAAGGTCATGCTGCCGTTAGTGTAGTTGCCATAACCCGCCAATTCGTTGATAACCGTGTAGGGCAGTTCATCAAGACTGGGTTGTGCTGTCAGGCCCGCTGCATTGATGCTGCTTGCGTCATATTGCTTGTATTGATAAGTCCGGTAATAGGATTGCATGCGGAATCCCGAGGTCATCTTCTCGCGGAATGCCGTAATTGCCAGCCTGTTGCCGCCGATATTGATGTCGAGCGACAATTCTTTCTTGAGGTTGCGGGCTGGCTCAAGGGCGGTGTTGCGCGGATTGACGATATAGGTCATCAGATTGATGCGGCGGTACTCGGGATTGTCGTGGTAATAGTTCAACTGGATAAAGTCGATGTAGAGCAGATCCGGAAACAGTTGCTCCATGGTGGGCATCTTGGTATGCTGGCCCAAGCCCGCTGCAAGGCGGATGAAGGTCGGCTGCCCAAAGATCGTCAGCTTGGGCAGCGAGTAACCGATATTAACGCGCGGGTCCCAATAGAGCTTACCGTTCATCTTATACTCAGCATCAAGATTGAGCAGCATTGTGCCTCGGATGCCTGCGGTCAGTTCTAGCGAGCCGATAACGGTTGGCCATTTGAGGTTTTCCTCGGCATAGGCCGACAGGCGATGGTTGGCGGGTATCTCTTTAAGGGAACGCGCGCGCGACGAGATGCTGGTATATACTGGCGTGTGGGGGTCAAACACTTGCCCGCGCCCCAGGTTCTTGTCCAGATTCCAATCCACTCCCAACAGCAGCGTGTTGGACAAGTGGTTGTTCGGGATTTGCAGCCGGGCATTCAGCTTGGCGTAGACGTTGAGTGGCTTGCCTTCCACCTCGTGGTGGCCGATATATTTGAAGGGTAAGATGTAGGCATCGTTTTCGCCTTCTTCCTTGGACAGGGGGGCAACGGTCATGCGCGACAGTTGTACCAGGCGTGTACGTTCTATCAGGTCGTTTTCGAGTGATGCCGATAGGGTGATTTCTGCCGATTTGAACCACGAGTTCTGCTTGCTCTTGAATTGCAAAGCGTTCAGCAGGGCATAACGGTTATAGCTCGATTTGTAGGAATCTTCGGCGCTATAGGTCTGGTCGATGTCTTCTTTGTCATTGTCGAGTGACCTGGAAAAGTCAATATTGGATGAAAGGGTGAGGCTGTAATCCTTCTTTTCCCATCGCTTTTGCATTCGGGTGGAGAAGGTCATGCGCTTGTAGTTCTCAAGCTGGTTGCGGGGGTCGGCTTTGGCATCCAGATAGTCGGCGCTTACATTCAAGGTCAAATGTCTCTTTTCCCATTCAAAATCCTTGGCACCATACAACAGTTTGGAACCCATGTCGGCCTTCAAGCGGAATTTCAGGTCGTGTCCGCCACGACGGCGCTCGATCTTGACCAAGCCGCTGGTCAAGTCGCCATACTCCACCGATGGGATGCCACGCACAATCTCAACGCTCTCGATATCATCGGTCGATATGCCGCGCATGTCCACTCCGGAGTTGGTATTGTCTCGGCTGGTGGCCATATCGTCCCATGCACCGGCAAGGAACTGCATGTTGGCATTGGTCGATACCGGAGCCCCGTCAATAATGAAACTTGTACCCAACGACGAGGTCGTATAGTTGCTGTTGCCAGTAGAAATTTCGCGGATGTGGATATTGTTGGGGGTGCTCAGCGACGGGTCGATGCTCCTGCCGCCGGGTATCAATTCCAAGAGGTCTGCAAAGCTCGAGGGCTGGAGGTGTTCCATCGCATGCTTTTCGATTCGGGATGATGTCGTCAGGCCACGGTTTTCCTGGGCTGTCACGACAACTTCGCCCAGTTGGCTCACCTCGGCATGCAACAGGTAACGGCCGTCAGGAGTGGGTGCGGTCACCAGAGGCTTATAGCCGATAGACGTGATTCTCAATTGGACATCATTATTTTTAGGTATGCTGAACGTGCCGTCCGCTTGAGTGACCGTGAGGGCTTTCCCCAGTTTCGCGTTGGCGATGGTAGCACCGATGACGGGTTCCAGTGTCTCGGCATCCAGCACCGTTCCACTGATGAGAGCCTGAGCGTCAGCGAATTGTATGGTTAAGGCCGTTAGGACCAGTATGATATTTCTAATAATTTGCATCTCAATGATTTTGGAGTATAAAATTACTCGCAATCCAATGGATGGGCAATACCTAAAAATGAGGTCAATTCTGTCAAGTAATTCTAGGGAAAGACAAGTTATAATGCCTCATTTTATCTTTTATTATGTTATCAGTGCAAGAAATTGGCACTGTGTCGCCCTAATTTTGCAGTGTAAAAACAAAAAGAGGAGGAACGACAATGAACAAAAATCTGAATTTCATCGTGAACGTCGGCGACCGCATCTGTGCGTCTTTGGAGTGTAATGGTCGCCGTCTTGCTAGTGTAAATGGCGTGAATTTCACTAGCTTGGAGTCAGTGAAAAGCACCTTGCTGGATATGGCAGGCCGCTATGCGGGAATGGCTGTGCTCACGGTGCGCAACTGTACACAAGGATGGCGTGACGTGACGGCATTGGCAACTATGCGCAGGGCAATGACTGCCCCGCAGCAGGCGTCTGACTCTCAGCCCCGAATCGGTAATCAGTACCTGATTCCTTGGGCCTCCTAATATAAAAATGTGAACTGAAGTGTGCCCTATTTGGTAAAATAGTAGTATATTTGTAAACTCTTAAACACATTATTTGATAATGAAAGGAATTATTGGAGCTATTGCCGGCGATGTGATTGGGTCGGCCTATGAGTTTAACCCTACACGTGACTACAATTTCGAGTTGTTCACACCCAAGAGCACATTTACCGATGACACTGTGCTCACTATGGCCAACGCCCTGTGGCTGCTCGAAGATGACAAGCACACGCCCGAACGCTTGGTCAAAATCATGCTGGACATGTGTTGGAAATACCCTGATCGTGGCTATGGCGGTCGTTTCGCCAATTGGATTCACGACAGCGATCCGCAACCCTACAACTCATTTGGTAATGGGTCGGCGATGCGTGTCAGTCCGGTTGGGTATTATGCCAACACTCTTGACGAGGCATTGGCTCTGGCTAAGGTCTCGGCCGAGGTAACGCACAACCACCCAGAGGGCATCAAGGGCGCTCAGGCCACGGCGGCAGCCATCTTCCTTGCCAGGCAGGGAAAGTCCAAGCAGGACATCCGTGACTATGTGGCTCGGACATTCAACTATGACCTGTCACGCACCTTGGACGAGATACGTCCTATATTCACCTTCGATGAAACCTGTCAACGCACGGTTCCTGAGGCGATCACCTGTTTCATGGAGGGCAAGGATTTTGAAGACGTGGTTCGCCTCTCGGTCGCCCTGGCTGGCGATGCCGATACGATAGCCGCTATCGCGGGTTCGATTTCTTCGGCAGTTGACGAAGTGCCTACCGAGATATCACAACCTGTCATAGCCCTGTTGAGTGAGGAGTTTTGTACAACCCTGCTGCGGTTCAACGAACTGGTGGCAAAACGTGAGCAAGAAGCGATATGATGGATATGAATAACGGCATCCTTAAGGTGGTGAGAAGCCTGGGGGCCAAGAAATACCGTGACGACGAAGGACTGTTTGTTGCCGAGGGTACCAAGTGCGTACGTGACACGTGGCAGCATTTCAACTGCCGCTGGCTCATTGCCAAGCGCTCGTGGTATGAACAGTGTGGTACTGCCGAGCACTACGACAAAATCGTGTTTGCCAATGGCCAGCAGATGGCGCGCATCTCGCAGTTCGACACACCCAGCGACGTCATCGCCGTCTATGAAAAACCGGTGGACACCATCGATGAGAAACAGGTGGCCGCTAGCCTGAACATCGTGCTGGACAATATACAGGATCCAGGCAATCTGGGTACCATCATCCGGCTTGCCGACTGGTTCGGCATCCGCGATATCTTCGCCAGTAAGACCTCAGTGGATGTCTATAACCACAAGGTAGTGCAGGCCACGATGGGAGCAATTGCCCGCGTCAAGGTGCATTATGGCGATTTGGAAGCGTTGTTTGAGCAGTATTCCGACCTGCCCGTCTATGGCACCTTCCTTGACGGCAAGAATATCTATACCAGCGAACTGGGCAAGAAAGGCTTTGTGGTCTTTGGCAACGAGGGGCAAGGCATCGGCGCCAAGGTAGCCAAGCATGTGGACAGCCGTCTGCTCATTCCCAAGGCCAGGTCCGCCGGTAGCGAGTCGCTCAATGTGGGCGTTGCCGCAGCCATCACCATCAGCGAGTTTTTCAGGAGATAATCCCTCCAGTAAATCCAGTTAGTCCAGCCCGTCCAGTAACTCCAGTTTATCAATCTCTATGGCAAAGCAACAAGTCAAGACCACTTTCTTCTGCAAGAACTGCGGTAACGAGTCACCCAAGTGGCTCGGAAAGTGCCCTGCCTGCGGTGAGTGGAACACCTACATCGAGGAACCCAAAGCGCCCAAATCGGCCCAAGCACGCCTGGTTGGGGCGGGGGAGGCAAGCCGTAAGGCAGCCGAGCCTGTCAAGATTTCTGAAATCCATGCCGAGGACCAGCCACGCATCAATCTGCCTAGCGGGGAACTCAACCGTGTGCTGGGAGGTGGACTTGTGCCAGGCAGCATCGTCTTGCTGGGAGGTGAACCGGGCATCGGTAAATCAACTCTCGTCTTGCAAAATGTCTTGCGCATCCGTTCTCGTCGTGTTCTATACGTCTCTGGCGAGGAGAGTCCCCAACAGCTGCGTATGCGCGCCGACCGCATCGCAGGCGGTCGGATGGACTGCGAGTGCTACTTGTTATGTGAGACCTCGCTGGATAATATCTTCGCTAGCATCCGCACCTTCCAGCCCGGACTCATCATCGTGGATTCAATACAGACCATTGCCAGTGACCAGCTCGAGAGTGCTCCTGGCAGCGTGACACAGGTCCGCGAGTGTGCCGCCGCATTCCAGCGTTATGCTAAGGAGACCTACACCCCGGTTATCCTCATCGGTCACATCAACAAGGAAGGCAGCATTGCCGGCCCTAAAGTGCTGGAGCACATTGTCGATGCCGTCATTCAGTTTGAGGGCGACCGCAACTACATGTACCGTATCCTGCGGCCAATCAAAAACCGCTTTGGTAACACGAGCGAGATAGGCATCTACGAGATGAAAGAGGATGGCTTGCGCGAAGTCCTCAACCCCAGTGAATTGCTCTTGAGCGACCGCGATGGCGAGTTGTCAGGCACCGCCATTGGCGTGACCATCGACGGCATGCGTCCCTTCCTCATCGAGGTGCAAGCGCTGGTGAGCACTGCAGCCTATGGAACCGCGCAACGCTCGGTCACAGGCTTTGACCAGCGTCGCATGAACATGCTGTTGGCCGTGCTCGAGAAGCGCTTGGGCTTTAAACTGGCTCAAAAAGACGTTTTCTTGAATATCGTGGGCGGCATCAAGGTCAATGATCCCGCTTTGGATTTGGCAGTCATCAGTGCCATTTTGTCATCCAATGTGGATATGGCAATCAACACAGGCGTGTGTTTCGCCGGTGAGGTGGGTCTCTCTGGCGAGATACGTCAAGTGACTCGTTGCGAGCAACGGGTTACAGAAGCCCAAAAGCTGGGTTTCGACACTATAATTATACCCAAAAACAACCTCAAGGGCAGCAACCGCAATGCCTGGACCATCAAGGTCGTCGAGGTTGCCCGCGTCGAAGACGCCTTCCGCTACCTCTTCGGCTAATACTCTTTACCAGGTTTATTCTTGCACTTGCAGTTCTTGCCGCAGCCGCAACCGCAGTCGCCTTGGCCGCGTGAGGTCTTGAACACGCGACGCAGCACATACACCAGGGCTACGGCCACAATGCCGAGTGCCACAATCGTTTGTATAATGGTAGATGTTGTCATAGCAATATCGCAATCTGGTAAAAGATGAATGACACGAGCCACGCCACTACAGTGGTGTAGAATATCTCAAATACCATCCATTTGGTGCCTGCTTCGCGCTTGATGGCGGCAAGTGCGGCTATACATGGGAAATAGAGCAGGATAAACAGCATGAACGAATAGGCGACAATCGGGTTGAACACGGGTTCGCCGTTGGGTTTCGTGGACGTTTGCAGTTTCTCCTTCAGTGACGCGCTCTCTTCGGTGGCATCGGCCTCTCCGGTGTAGAGCACGCCCATTGTCGAAACGACAATCTCCTTAGCGGCAGCTCCGGTAAGCACACTCACGCCCATCTGCCAGTTGAAGCCCAGCGGAGCCACTACGGGCTCGATGGCTTTGCCCATCATGCCCATGTAGGAGTTCTCAATCTGTTCTTGGGGCGTTTGCCCTTCATGGCGGGGGAAGTAGCCCAGCGCCCAGACAATGATCGAGGCCGCCAGGATGATGGTCGCCATCTTTTGCAGATACTGCTTGCCCTTGCTCCACATGTGGATGATGGCATTGCGGGCAGTAGGTTTGCGGTAAGGAGGCAACTCCATCACAAATTGTGTCTTGTCGTGTTTCAAAATGGTCTTGCTCAAGACAATGGCCGTGAGAGCGGCAACCAGAATGCCGATCAAGTAAATGCTCATCAAAATCAAGCCCTGTTTGGCCGTAAAGAATGCCGCTACGAGCAGCAGATAGGCCGGAAGGCGTGCCGAGCATGACATGAAGGGTACAGTGAGGATGGTCACGATGCGGTCGCGGTGGTTCTCAAGTGTGCGCGTTGCCATGATGGCTGGCACGCCGCAACCAAAACCAATCAGATAAGGAATGAACGATTTGCCGTGCAGGCCCACGCGGTGCATGATGCGGTCCACTATGAATGCGGCACGAGCCATATAGCCGCTGTCCTCAAGCAGAGAGATGAAGAAGAACAATATCAGGATCTGGGGCAGGAACACGAGAACGCCTCCCACGCCACCAATGATGCCGTCAACAATCAAATCGCGCAAGATGCCCTCGGGCATCGCCTTCCCGATCCACTCGCCAATCCAGCCGATGCCGTTTTCAATCCACTCCTGCGGATAGGCTCCTAATGTGAAGGTCGCTTCAAACATGAGCCACATCAGCACGAGCAGAATGGGCAGAGCTAGCCAGCGGTTCGTCAACAGGCGGTCCAGCGAATAACCGGGCTTGGTTTCTCCTGTGGCACGGTCAGGATTGGGGGTGAGCACTTCGGCAAGGGCGCCGCGCACAAAGCCGTATTTCAGGTCGGTGATGATGCTGACGATGTCGTCATTGTAGTCTCGCTCGATGGCCTGGCGTAATTCGGCTGCCGTGGATTTCACTTGGTCAGCATTGGATTGGCCATCAATTAAATGCAGGGCATGCTGGTCGTTTTCAATGATTTTGAGCACTGTGTAGCGGTCCAGTTGAGGGCACATTTCACTCACTTGTTTGATGTTCTCCTCAATCAGGGTGCCATAATTCACATTGTGGTGACGGGTTTCGTTTTCGCTCTCGTCAATGGCTGCCATAGTGGCTTCGAGCACTTCTTTCACGCCGTGGCCGTTATAAGCGGTCATGGGCACCATGCGGGCACCCAGCAGACGGCTCAACATCTCAATGTCAAGTTTGTCACCGCTTTTTTCCAGTTCGTCCCACATGTTCAACGCAACCACCAGGGGGATATTCATATCCATGATTTGTGTGGTAAGATACAGGTTGCGTTCCAGATTACCTGCGTCAACGATGTTGAGGATAGCATCAGGATGATGGTCGCGGATGTAAGTGCGGACATACATCTCCTCAGGCGAATACTCTGTCAGCGAGTAGGTTCCGGGCAAGTCCACTAGTTGAACCTTGCGCCCTCCCACGCTGAACCAGCCTTCCTTGCTGTCAACAGTAACGCCCCCGTAGTTGCCCACCTTTTCCTTGGCACCAGTGACATTGTTAAACAGTGAAGTCTTGCCGCAATTGGGGTTGCCGATGAGTGCTACTCGCAACACATTGTCTGACATCGGGTCCACTCCGGCGACAGTAGTCTCGACGGTTCCGTTAAAGGCATCCTCCAAGTCACAGAATTCCGCATCCTTGTCAGTCACCTCAACTTTAGCGGCTTCGCTATGACGCAGCGAGATGTGTGAGCCCATAATCATGTATTCAACAGGATCCTGCAATGGGGCATTCTTGAGAACAGTCACTTTTGCTCCTCTCACGAACCCCATCTCGAGCAACCGTTGTCTGAAGGCTCCTTCACCCATCACGCGGACAACCTGGACACTGCTGCCAACGGGTTCGTTGTCAAGTAAACGGGTCTTTGTTTTATTATCTTTATTCTGTTCAGTATTCATATACTTTTTGCATTTCATTCCAATCTGCAAAATTACTTACCTTCAATGACTACCGCAATCCCTAATTTTTGTCTTTTTGACGTCTTTTATATCCCCATTTTTGGGGACATAAAAGAGTTTACTGGGCAAATATGTTAAGCAATGTTAAATATGAGAATCCAATTAAACTTTTCTTCTTTTAATAAGTCAATATATCGAATTCAATAAAAAACAATACGCTTCAAACGATATAAAACTGACTTTTTCTTAATAATAAAACAATTCAACCTTGTGTCGAACTGCTGGCGAAGCATCACTAGACACAGAACATATAGGTCCCGTCAGACATCCCATGTCTCGGGACTTTTGTTTTTTTTAATGCTATCTGATTCCTATCCACTTGAGCATCCTGGGACTCAACACTCTGTCGCAGATGATGCACAGCAGGACACTCAACATGAGAATTATCGCAGTATTGATCACATAGGGGATGTGCTGGTAAAAGGCGAATTCTTTGAGTATTCTAAGAAATAATATGTGGCACAAATAGATGCCGAAAGAGTATTTGCCAATAGTTAGGAGCATATGATTGTTTATGTGCATTTTTCTTGCTCTCAACATATTATAGGCCAGAATGCAGGTCAGGGAGCTCGTCAACAGCGATGTGATCTTCAGTTGTGTGCCGCAATTGTTGGCACCGAGTTCGTGAAGGATATAGCCCTCTATAATCTGAGGTATTATAGACACCAACAAAAGCAGACCGATGCTTCTTGCATGAAGATTGCGTGAAATGATGTCATTTCCCAGAACAATTCCTAAATAATAGAATGTAAACCAATTGAGACACGATATGTCGCATGCCATGCTCAAATAGCCATTTATAACGCGACCCGTATACAACTGTGGATAGCAGAAAAGGAGTAGTGAAACGGGGGAGATGATCCATCCTATGTTCCTGTATCGTGACTTGGCCAGTCTAATGATCAATGGGGTCAAAAGAACAAATTGAACATAAACCGGAATATAGTAAAGATGAGCCGTTGCGTTGCTGGTGATGATATTTTTCAGCAAGAGAATCGGGTCTGGATTTGATGACAAACTATAGATGACGCACCAGATGAGATAAGGAATGACTACACGCGTGACTCTGCGCTTGAAGAATGCCATCCAACTGTCATAATGAGTTTTAGTGAGGTAACCCGAAAGGAATAGGAACATGCCAACAGCGAAATTGATGAAAGGGCGGCACCATACCTGACACAGGCCGTCAGGACATGTGTGTATCAACACGACTGCAATAATGGCAATCGCCCTTAGAATCTGTATGTCATCCCTCCTAATAGTCGTCATGTTGCATGTGTTAAAAATGAGAGAACGCTACATTTTCAGGTAAAAGGCGCCTGTGAGATCAATATACTCGCGGGTAAATGTGCCGTCGCGATGGGCAATGGTGAGCGTGTTTTCTCGATAAGAGAGCGTGTCACGCCGAGACAATTGCCACAAGGTGCGTTTGGGGGCTGCTCCCTCGACAGGAAGAACCCGTGTCATCACCCTGACAGGAAGCGTGGCAAACGTGGCGGCCTCGATAATCTCAGTTTCTGCATCGGTGGGGGAAATCATGGCCAGAATGCCGTTACTGCCCAACATGCGTGAAGCGCCGTCGATAAGCTGGCGGTAGGTGAGGGCTCGTGTGTGACGGGCCAGCAGGCGGGCATCGTCAGCAGGCGGCAGGCTATCGGTGAAGTAGGGCGGGTTAGAGACTATGAGGTCATACGGCTCGGCCTCGTCCATACCGTTAAAATCGCACTCGATGGCGGTGAGACGTTGGGGCCATGGTGATGCTTCGAAATTTAAAGTGGCTTCCTTGATCGCATCGTGGTCGATGTCGATAGCATCGATGATAGCAGAGCTGTTGCGCTGGGCAATCATCAGGGCAATGACACCGCACCCCGTGCCCACATCGAGCACTCGGCGGGCACCCGCAACCGGACACCATGCACCAAGCAGAACACCGTCGGTCCCCACTTTCATTGCTGTCAGGTCGTTGATAACGGCAAACTGCTTGAAACGGAATATCTTTTCTCTTGCCATTTTCGTCGGCAAAGGTAACTATTTCTTCGATATGGCAGGTAATAAGAAATCCCTTTTTACCGCTTATGGCATGGAATTTGCTATAATAAAGATGAGTTATTTTGTTAAAAATGCAACAATTAGCATTTTTTCACGATAAAAAATGGCTGTAGTAGATTTTTACTTTATAACTTGCACCGATTTTTAACTATTGATATATGTTAAACTTTTTTATCACTTCATGGTCTAAATGACAAACAACTCAATAATTATGAACTTTTAAAACGTAATGAATTATGAAGTATCGTATTTTATCATTGCTTGGTTTGATGGCCTTGACAGCTGGATCGCTGGTTCAAGCGCAGGACTATGACGACATCTATTATGATGCCTCTAAAGCCAAGACCACAACCAAGGTTAAGGTCGAGAAGCCGGCCAAGACGATTGCCGTCTATGGTGAGGTTCCTGATGAGTACAAGGTGATTGCCCAGGGCAATTATCAGCTCGAGCGCGATGAAGATGAATACAACCGTCGTGGCGCTTATGATCCTGAGTATGAGGTGGACATCAATGGTGACACCATCTACGAGGACGCGTTTGCCAACACTCGCCGCATCGAGCGCTTTTACAATCCGGACATTGTCATCTTGAGTGATGATGATGAACTGGTGGAACTCTATTATGACGAATCTCCAACCATCAACCTGATTGTGGGTAGTGACTGGGGCTATTCTTCTTATGGATGGGCTGGCTCCTACTATCCTTGGTATACAGGATGGTATGAGCCTTGGTATTCCGATTGGTATTCTCCTTGGTACTATGGCTGGTATAGCCCTTGGCGTTATGGATGGGGAGGACCTGTGTACTACGGTTATTGGTACAGTCCCTATTATGGCTGGTGGAGTCACAGCTGGTGTCACCACTGGGGTTGGGGCAACCACTATGACTGGGGATGGCCCGGAAACAATGTACATCACTATGCTGATTGGGGCAAGCACCGTCCTGCTATTGATCGTCATAGCTCTGGTGGATTCGGCAGTGGACGTCGCGCAGGATTGGCATCCAATCGCAACACTCGCAGTCGTGTAGATGGTAGCGGTGGTCGCAGCAGTATCGCATCTCGTGGCGGCAGCACCAGCCGGTCATCAAATGTCGGCACTAGCGGATCAAGCCGTCGCACTGGATATGCATCATCATCTCGTAGCGGCAATATGGGCTCGCGCACCTCAAGTGGTATCTCTTCTCGCAATAGCGGCATCTCGCGCTCATCGAGCAGTGGCTCTTATCGTGGATCCAGCAGCCGTGGCTCATACAGCGGAAGCAGTTCTAACAGCAGCTCACGCAGTGGCAGCTCACGCAGCAGCGGTTCCTATAGCAGCGGCAGTTCACACAGCAGCGGTTCCTATAGCAGTGGCGGTTCACGCAGCAGCGGTTCCAGTGGCGGTGGAAGCCATGGCGGTTCATCGGGTGGCGGTGGACGTCGTCGCTGAGCCAATCCTTTCTCACAACACACACTTTAATTTGTTAAACTAAACCAAACAATTTGACGCTATGAAGAAGAAAGTTTTTGCTCTCCTGTTGTGCGGACTTCCTTTACTGATAAACGCTCAGGACGCTTTTGATGTCTTACAGATGTCTCAGACCGAACTCCGTGGCACATCGCGATTCCAGTCGATGGCAGGGGCATTCGGTGCCCTGGGTGGCGACCTCTCGGTGCTCACTCAGAATCCCGGTGGCATTGGTGTGTACCGTAGTTCTGACTTGGGTGTAACCTTCAGTCTTGATTTCAACAGCACCAAGTCGGGTGTGGACAAGATGAACGAGACTAAGTTCAATGTGAACAATGTGGGCTACATTGGTGCCATTCGACTTGACAGCGAGGTGATGCCAAATCTCAACTTTGGTTTTACCTACAACCGCATCAACTCGTTCAACCGCCATTACATTGGCGCTATTTCCAACATCCCGTACTCGATGAGTAATTTCATCGCCGACGAGTTTGTCAACGTTAATCCTTATGGACCCTACAATGCGCTTGACCTTTATTGGGACGACTCCTATAACCCTTATTTCGACGGTTATGCGCCCTGGGCTGCTATTACGACATTTGATATGCCCACTAAGAATGGTTCAGTAGGCATCATCAACGTCAACGAGGATGGTCTTCTGCAAGGTCTTTACGGAAGAGATACGTACGGAGATGCTTACTATGAAATCGAGGAGAGAGGACATGCCGATGAGTACAATATCGCTTTTGGTGGCAATCTTGCCAACAAGTTGTATTGGGGACTTGATTTCGGTATTCTGGATCTCGACTACAGGAGCTACCAGTCCTATGTGGAGGAACTCCAAGACGCCCACGTGGCGATCGACGAGGAAGATGTTTTCACGACTCCTATCGTTAGTGACAACACTCGTGCCGATTGGGGACTGTACAACTACCTGCATAGTGAGGGTACTGGCGTGAATTTCAAGCTGGGACTTATCTGGAAGCCCACCCAACAGCTCCGCATCGGTGCCGCCTTCCACACACCCACCTATTATGACATGCGTGACACCTATTTTCTGGAAGCCGACCTCAAGGCCTATCAGGACAATAACCTGCTGTATAGCGCTTACAAGGGCAGCAATGATGGATACGACTATTCGTCCAATTACACCATCAAGACGCCTTGGCACTTCATCGGAAGTGTGGCAGGTGTGATTGGCACCAATGCCATCATCAGCATGGACTATGAGTATGTGGCCAACGAGACAATGCGCGTTGGTGACGACCGTGGCAATGACTATCCTGATGTGACCTATAACATCCAGGATTACTTCAAGCCTTCACACATCATCCGCATCGGTGGCGAGTATCGCGTTAATCCCAACTGGAGCCTGCGTGCAGGTTACAGCTACAAGACCACTCAAGTCGAGAAAGGCGTCGATAACTACGACTACAACATTAGCACTGTCGGCACCAATCCTACTTATCAGTATGACAACACCGTACAGAACTTCACTTGTGGTGTGGGATACCGTTACAAGTCTTTCTACTCCGACGTGGCCTTTGTGCACAAGATGCGTGAGAGCGTTTATAATGCATTCTCGCCCATCAGTGATGGTGATCTTTATTTCCCCAATGTCAGTGCCGACGTCAAGGACAACAACAACCGAATTTCACTCACAATGGGTGTAAGATTCTAGAAATGATTTTTTACCCAGAAATTGCGTTTTAAAGTTTTTAATTATTACAAGTGCTTGCAACACGCGAAGACCGCGTGTTGCAAGTCTTTTTCAGGTAGGGGGACATTTGCCATGAAGGATGGCCGGTAAAGCCTTTGAATGGGTCTGTGCTTATCCCGGTATTATAGTACCCACTGGGTGGGTGTACGAGTCGTTCTGACGCTTGAAAAGGTGACAGACAAACACAGTGAGGGCTGTTTCCGTAAAAAAGAAACAGCCCTCATTGTGTTACTTAATCGCAGGAACGTCGGGGAATAGTTCGTCTAGAGTGTTCTGGAAGGCGACAAGTTGATCTCGGATGGATTTTAGCTGCGCTATGGCATCAAAGCGCTTGTCCACGCCTTCACGGTTGTGCCTGATTTGAGCTTGTGCGGCATCGAGTTTCAACCCCTTTTCCTTGACAAGATAATACACGCGGCTGATCATCTCAATGTCATGTGGTGTGTAGTAGCGGATGTTTTTCTTGTTGCGCTTGGGTTTGATGATGGTGAATTGCGTTTCCCAATAGCGCAAGGTTGACTCAGGGATTCCCAGAATCTCTGAAACGTCACCGATTTTGTAGAATTTTTTATTCAGTTCCTGCATGGTCTTGCACAGATTGATAGAATTGAGTATCTTTGCGGTTTGATAACAACACCGCAAAGGTAAATAAAAAGTTTAGACTTTGCAATAAAAAACGAACATTTATAACACATTAAGATAAAAACATTATGCTGACTGCAAAAGAAATCCGAGAGACCTTCAAACGTTACTTCGAGGAGCATGGCCATCACATTGTGCCTTCCGCCCCTATGGTAGTCAAGGACGATCCAACCCTCATGTTCACTAACGCTGGTATGAACCAGTTCAAAGACATCATCCTTGGAAACAAGGAAGCTCAGTGGCGCCGTGTCGCCGATTCGCAAAAATGCCTCCGTGTCAGCGGCAAGCACAATGACTTGGAGGAAGTAGGACACGACACCTACCATCACACCATGTTTGAGATGTTAGGCAACTGGTCGTTTGGCGACTACTTCAAGCATGAAGCCATTGACTGGGCTTGGGACCTGCTGGTTAATGTGTACAAACTGGATCCTAAGAACCTCTATGCCACCGTCTTTGAGGGCGATGACAGCATCGGTGTGAGCCGTGACGATGAGGCTGCTAAATTCTGGGAGGCACATTTGCCCAAGGATCACATCCTGAACGGTAATGCTCACGATAATTTCTGGGAAATGGGCGATACCGGGCCTTGCGGACCTTGCAGTGAGATCCATATTGACCTGCGTAGCGATGAGGAGAAGGCTGCCGTGCCTGGTGCCTCGCTTGTCAACAAGGATGATCCCTTGGTCATCGAGATCTGGAACCTTGTGTTCATGCAGTATAACCGCAAGGTGGACGGCTCATTGGAGCCGCTGCCCAACAAGGTAATCGACACCGGTATGGGTCTGGAGCGCCTTTGCATGGCCCTGCAGGGCAAGAAATCAAACTATGATACCGACGTTTTCCAGCCCCTTATTGGCAAATTGGGTGAGATGTGCGGCAAGAAATATGGCGAGAACAAGGATGTGGACATCGCCATGCGTGTGATCGCTGACCATGTGCGTACGATTGCTTTCTCGATTGCCGATGGCCAGTTGCCCAGCAATGCTAAGGCAGGATACGTCATCCGCCGCATCCTGCGACGTGCGGTGCGTTATGGATACACTTTCTTGGGCTTCAAGGAGGCCTTCATGTACCGCCTTATTGATACACTTATCGAGAGTATGGGCGAGGCCTATCCTGAAATTGCAGCACAGGCCGATCTCATCAAGCATGTGACCAAGGAGGAGGAAGATGCCTTCTTGCGCACCCTGGACACGGGTATGAAACTCATCGAGAAGGTGATTGCCGACACCAAGGCTGCTGGCAAAAACGTGGTTGATGGTAAAGAGGCCTTCACGCTCTACGACACCTTTGGTTTCCCGTTGGACTTGACAGAACTCATCCTGCGTGAGAACGGCATGACCGTCAATGAGGAGGAATTCAACGTCGAGATGCAGAAACAAAAGCAGCGTGCACGCAATGCTGCCGCTGTCGAGGCAACCGACTGGGTGGAACTCAAGGAAGGTGTGACCGAGTTTGTCGGTTACGACCTCACCGAGTGCGACGTGAACATCCTGCGTTACCGCAAGGTGACTCAAAAGAACAAATCCTTCTACCAGATTGTCCTGGACCGCACCCCGTTCTATGCCGAAATGGGTGGTCAGGTGGGTGATCGCGGTACTTTGGCCCTGGGTGACGAGGTCATCGAGGTGACCGATACCAAACGCGAGAACAACCTGCCGGTTCACATCACAGCCAAACTACCCAGCAACGTGAATGCCACCTTGCATGCCACAATCGACATCGAGGCTCGTCATGCTACCGAGTGCAACCACACGGCAACCCACTTGCTGCATGCCGCTTTGCGTCAGGTTTTGGGCACACATGTGGAGCAGAAGGGCTCCTATGTGGATCCGGTTTCATTGCGTTTCGACTTCTCTCACTTCCGCAAGGTGACTCCTGAGGAAATCCGTCAGGTGGAGCATTTGGCCAATAAGATGATCCGTTCGGCGATCCAGCGCGAGGAACACCGCGAAATGCCAATCGATGAGGCCCGTCAGATGGGCGCAATGGCACTCTTCGGCGAGAAGTACGGCGACCGCGTTCGTGTCATCAAGTATGGTGACTCGGTTGAGTTGTGCGGTGGTACACACGTGTGCAACACGGGCAACATCGGCATGGTGCGCATCGTCAGCGAGAGTAGCATCGCCGCTGGTATCCGACGCATCGAGGCCGTTACAGGCGAGCGCGTCGAGAAGATGCTGGACCAGGTTCAGGATACTTTAGGCAAGGTCAAGGAACTGCTCAACAATGCTCCCGATGCCATTGCCGCATTGCAGAAGTCACTCACAGAGAATGCCGACCTCAAGAAACAGGTGGATGATTTCATGAAACAGCGCATCGCTATCTTGTCGAAACAAGTCGTGAACGAGGCTAAACAAGAGAATGGCATGACCATCGTCACCTTGACCGGTGAACGCATTCCCGACGTCGTCAAGGGCGTTGCTCTCACCGTTAAGGCCGACTGTCCCACCCAGACCGCATTCCTGGCTGCCACCCAATTCGAGGGCAAGCCCATGCTGACCGTTATGCTCAGCGAGGACATTGTCAAGAGTGGCAAGAAGGCTGGCGATATCGTGCGTGGCGCTGCCAAGTGCATTCAGGGCGGCGGTGGCGGACAGCCCCATTTCGCTCAGGCTGGTGGTCGCAATCCTCAAGGTCTTGAGGATGCCATGACGGCAATGCGACAGGCTTTAGGCTTGTAATCCTTTCGTCAGAGAACCCGAATTCAAGCCCGTCAACACGTGCAAACAGCGTGTTGGCGGGCTTTTCTTACATCCTGTGACTACTTGGAACCCAATTGTTAATAACTTGCAATTCCCTGTGATTGTTTAGATTATATTCACATTAATAAAAAAAAGGGCATAAAGGGTTTATTATTTGACGAAAATTTTCTATATTTGCACCCATTATTAGACATAAACCGATATATTACAAAACATAAACATTAGCCGTCGAGAAAGTACAGGACGGTATGACAATCATGTTTGGCGGTTTCTTGGGTAACGGCAGTGCCACCCAGATTATCGACGCCATTGTAGAAAAGGGTGTAAAGGATCTTACCATCATCGCTAACGACACCGCCTATGATGAGGTGGCTCACGGCAAGTTGGTCAGCAACCACCAGGTTAAGAAGGCCATCGTTTCCCACACTGGTACCAACAAGCAGACTGCTTTGCAGAAGAATGAGGGCACCCTCATCGTGGAATATGTTCCCCAGGGTACTCTGGCAGAGCGCATCCGTGCAGCAGGTGCTGGTCTGGGTGGCGTGTTGACTCCCACTGGTCTGGGCACCATCATGGCCGATGGCAAGGAGATTATCAAAGTTGACGGTCAGGATTTCCTGCTGGAGAAGCCTCTGCGTGCCGATATCGCCTTCCTGCGTGCCAACATCGTTGACGAATTTGGCAACATGGTCTTCCTGGGCACCACCAATAACTTCAATCCGCTGATGGCTACCGCTGCCGACTATGTCGTTGTTGAGGCTGAGAAGCTCGTTCCTGTTGGTGAAATCGCTCCTGAGCATGTTCACGCATCGGGTATCTATGTTGACGGCATCTACGTGGAGAAGTAATAACTGGAAACCAAGGACTAAGGACTAGAAACTTAAAACTAAGGACTGAAATGGAATACAAGACAATGATCAGACTGCGCATGAGCGCAAAGGACGCACACTACGGTGGTAACTTGGTTGACGGTGCACACATGGTTCACCTGTTTGGTGACGTGGCTACCGAGCTGTTGATTATGCGCGACGGCGATGAGGGCCTCTTCTGCGCCTATGACAACATCGAGTTCCTGGCTCCCGTTTATGCCGGCGACTTCATCGAGGCTGAGGGTTGGATTGACCGCGAGGGCAACACCTCACGTCACATGATGTTTGAGGCACGCAAGGTGGCTCAGGCCCGTCCTGACATCTCGGCTTCGGCAGCCGATATCCTCGACGAGCCCGTGGTCGTTTGCCGCGCTTCTGGAACTTGTGTGACCCCCAAGGATTGCCAACGCAAGAAATAAGGTTTTAGGCGATAGTAATCATACTTACAACTTAAAACTAAAAACTAACAACTGAAAAATGGATAAACTGATTATCACTGCCGCCATCTGCGGCGCCGAGGTTACCAAGGAGCAGAATCCTAATGTACCCTATACCGTTGAAGAAATCGTTCGTGAGGCCAAGTCGGCTGTTGATGCCGGTGCAGCCATCGTCCACCTGCACGTGCGTTGGGACGACGGCACCCCCACCCAGGACCGTGCCCGTTTCCAGGAGTGTGAAGAGGCCATCCTCAAGGTGTGCCCCAATGTCATCCTGATCCCGTCGACCGGCGGTGCTGTGGGTATGACCCCCGACGAGCGCCTGCAGTCCACCGACACGACTCCGCTGCCCGAGATGGCAACGCTCGATTGCGGTACCTGCAACTTTGGCGACGAGATTTTCGACAACACGATGCCCACCATGCGTGCCTTTGGCAAGCGCATGATGGAGCGCGGCATCAAGCCCGAGTATGAGTGCTTTGAGATGGGTCACCTCGACACCATCCTGACCATGGCCCGCAAGGGTGAGGTTCCCGGCAACCCCATGCAGTTCAACTTTGTGCTGGGCGTTCCCGGTTGCACCCCCGCTACCGTAGCCAACCTGTGCTGGCTCGTTAACGGCATTCCCGCAGGCTCTACCTGGACGGTGACCGGTGTTGGCCGTCACGCTTTCCCGATGGCCGCAGCTGCCATCGCTATGGGCGGTAACGTGCGTGTTGGCTTTGAGGACAATCTTTACCTCTCTAAGGGAGTGCTTGCCAAGAGCAACGGCGAACTCGTAGAGAAAGTCGTTCGCATCGCTAACGAGCTCGGCCGTCCCATCGCCACCAGCGACGAGGCCCGTGAAATCCTCGGCTTGCCCAAGCGCAACTAAAAACTAGCAACTAGAAACTAGGGACTAGCAACTAGGGACTAGCAACTAGGGACTAGCAACTAGGGACTAGCAACTAGGGACTAGCAACTAGGGACTAGCAACTAAGAACTAAAAATCTAAAAACTAAATAATCGTTTAACAATTAAAACCTATTAAACAATGCAGAAACACGGAAATAGATTCGGTACCCACCGAGTAATCGAGCCCAAGGGCATTCTTCCTCAGCCCGCCAACAAGTTGGACAACAACATGGACGAGATCTACGACAACGAGATTCTGATCGATGTACAGACCCTGAATATCGACTCTGCTTCGTTCACCGACATCCACAACTATGCTAAGCAGCAGGCCAAGGATCCCAACAACGAGGCCGAGGTGATGGAGGAAATCAAGAAGGAGATGCTCCTCAATGTCGAGCTGCAGGGCAAGCACCGCAACCGTCGCACCGGTTCGGGCGGTATGCTGCTGGGTAAGGTAGAAAAGATTGGTGATGCCTTGAAGGGCAAGATCGACCTCCAGGAGGGCGACCGCATCGCAACGCTCGTTTCTCTGTCTCTGACTCCGCTGCGCATCGACGAGATCCTCGAGATCCGTGCCGATGTTGACCAGGTGGACATCAAGGGTAAGGCTATCCTCTTCGAGAGCGGTATCTATGCCAAGATTCCTAACGACATGCCCGAGAAGCTCGCTCTGAGCGCACTTGACGTAGCTGGTGCTCCCGCTCAGACCGCCAAGCTGTGCCAGTATGGCCAGAACGTTGTGATCCTGGGTGCAGGTGGCAAGAGCGGTATGCTCTGCTGCTATGAGGCCAAGAAGCGCGTAGGCGTTACCGGTAAGGTGATTGGTCTGGCCAACAGCCCCAAATCCACTCAGCGCATCAAGGACCTCGGCTTCTGTGACGTGGTTGAGAGCGTTGCCGGCATGACCCCCGTTGAGGTTTACGAGCTGGTTTACAAGCTGACCGACGGCAAGATGGCCGACACCACCATCAACTGCGTGAACGTGCCCGATTGCGAGATGACCGCAGTATTGTGCACCAAGGATGACGGTGTGGTTTACTTCTTCTCGATGGCCACCAGCTTCACCAAGGCTGCTCTGGGTGCCGAGGGCATCGGTGCCGACGTGAACATGATCATCGGTAACGGCTACACCAAGGGCCATGCCGACTTTACCTTGCAGGAGCTCCGCGAATGCCCCGAGTTGCGCAAGATTTTTGAGGAACTCTACGCCTAATCAATCATCATTTTCTTATGACTGAATCAAGAAGAAAACAGTTGTTTCCCGATGTCACCGACGAACAGTGGAACGACTGGAAGTGGCAGGTGAAAAACCGCATCGAGACGCTTGAAGAGCTCAAGAAATACGTGAGCCTGACCGCCGAGGAAGAGGAGGGTGTAAAGCAGACCCTCAAGACCCTGCGCATGGCAATCACGCCTTATTACTTGAGCCTCATCAATCCCGATGATCCCCACGACCCCATCCGTCGTCAGTGCATCCCTACCGGCCTTGAGACTCATCAGGCTGCAGCCGATCTGCTTGACCCGTTGCATGAGGATGAGGATTCTCCCACGCCCGGCTTGACCCACCGTTATCCCGACCGTGTGCTGTTCCTCATCACCGACATGTGCTCGATGTATTGCCGTCACTGCACCCGTCGCCGCTTTGCCGGCCAGACCGATAACGAGTGCGGCATCGACCGCATCGAGAAGGCGCTGGAGTACATCCGCAACACCCCCACCGTTCGTGACGTCCTCCTTTCAGGTGGTGACGCACTCATGGTGAGCGACAAGCGATTGGAGTACATCATCTCTGAGCTCCGCAAGATTCCTCACGTGGAAATCGTTCGCTTGGGTACCCGTGTTCCCGTGGTTTGTCCGCAGCGCATCACGCCCGAGTTGTGCGACATGTTGAAGAAGTATCATCCCATTTGGATCAATACCCACTTCAACCATCCCAACGAGGTGACGCCCGACTCGAGCCGTGCTTGCGAGATGCTGGCTAACGCCGGTATCCCCTTGGGCAACCAGACGGTATTGCTGCGTGGCGTGAACGACTGTGTACACGTGATGAAGAAGCTCGTTCATGAGATCGTCAAGATTCGTGTTCGTCCTTACTACATCTACCAGTGTGACTTGTCGATGGGTCTGGAGCACTTCCGCACTCCCGTCAGCAAGGGCATCGAGATTATCGAGGGTTTGCGTGGCCACACCAGCGGTTACTGCGTTCCCACCTTCGTTGTGGACGCTCCCGGTGGCGGCGGCAAGACGCCCGTAATGCCTCAGTATGTCATTTCACAGTCGCCCGGCAGGGTAGTGCTGCGTAACTTCGAGGGTGTGATTACTACCTACACCGAGCCCACCGAGTACCACAACGAGTGCAATTGTCCTGAGTGCCAGGCTGCACGCGCTAAGGAGCAGGTGGCTGCCGACAAGGCGGTGGATGGCGTTATCTCACTGCTTGAGGGCGAACGCATGAATATAGAGCCCAAGGCACTGAAGCGCCACGAGCGCAACGAGATTCGCAATAAGAAGTGAATGATTTAATCCGTTGGTCTGTGAGGACGCGATATGGCGTCTTCACAGGCCGTCGGATAATTTGACAAGTACAAGGTGCTGCCCTTCATCGATGAAATAATGCGTTACGATAGCTTGTCTATCGTGGGACTGGAGAAAAACACTGGCAAGACCGAGTGCCTCAAATATGTGCTCGACCGGTTGCCTGTCCGGCAGAAGCGCATGGCGGTGACGTCAATTGGCATCGATGGGGAAACAGTGGATCAGGTCACTCGCACACAAAAACCGGAGATTGTCCTTCGCGAGGGCATGTTCTTTGGAACCAGTGAAATGCACTACCGCCAGCGCCGTCTGGTGTCGGAACTCATCGACGTGAGTGACGAGAACACTTCACTGGGGAGGGTGGTGACAGCTAAGGCGCTCACGACGGGCAAAATCCTGCTCTCAGGGCCGTCATCGGCAACTAGCCTGAAGCGGTGGATGACCGAAATGAGAAGGCTGCACATCGACCTGGTGATCATTGATGGCGCTTTGTCTCGCATGAGTTCGGCTTCGCCAGCCGTGAGCCAGTCAATGATTTTGGCCACTGGAGCCGCCTATTCCGCCAACCTTTCAACGCTGGTGAGCAAGACGACACATGTCGTAGATCTCGTTAACCTCGAATTGACGGACGAATACAATATTCACAGGTTTTTGCCGATTGAACGCGGTGTCTGGTTCATTGATGGAGATGGAGATTTGCACAGTCTGGAAGCCATGAGCTCATTGTCCAAGGACATCCGTTTCGAGGGCATGGATGACTGCAAAACGCTGTATGTGGCTGGCGCTCTGGTCGATGGCTTCCTGGAAAAGGTGAGAAAGAACAAAAGCCTCAAGCAAGTGGAACTGGTGGTGAGGGATTTCACCAAGATTTTTGTCTCTCCCCAGCAATTCAGGCTCTTCCTCAAGTCAGGAGGCCGCATCAGGGTGATGCAGAAGAGCAAACTCATTGCCGTCACTGTCAATCCCACTTCACCCAGTGGATATGTCCTTGACTCTGACACCTTGTGCAACCGTTTAAGTGAAGCGATACAGCTTCCTGTTTACGACCTGTTAAAAAACAACGAAAATTAGAGTGCAACTGAAAAATGTCATAGATTCGCCTTGTGGTCTGCGGTTCATGCTCGATGAGCTGGAACTGCAGTCGGGTTTTGCCCGCCGTTGGCTTCTCGACTCGCCCATGATGACGAGTGGCGAGGAGATTATGGCCTCCTATGACATCCTGCGCCGTTTTTGTGATTTTATCGCTCAGGTCGAGAAAATCCACATCGACACACTGCTGTTCAAGCTTCAAGGCTTGAAAGACATCCGCACCACCATCCGCAACCTCTCTCAGAATGCTGTGCTTGACGATATCGAGCTTTTTGAGGTCAAGCACCTGGCCATCCTGGCAACCGATGTGGCCAAGATTCTCAATCAGCATGGCATGGATGGGGTGGTGGAGATTCCCGCTTTGGACAAGGTGATTGCTATCCTTGACCCTGACGGGATGAAGATTGCCACATTTTATATATATGACTCCTATTGCGCCCAGCTCAAGGACCTGCGCAACCAGATGCGTCAGCATCCCGATCAGCAAGACGACCTGTTGCTTCAGGCCAGTGACCTTGAAGAGGGCGTGAGAAAGGACTTGAGCGTCCAGTTGCATCCTTGGGCAAACGCTATTGAGCAGGCGCAGATTGCGCTCGCTCAGATAGACGTCTTCCTGGCCAAGGCAATGCAGATGAAACAGATGGGGTTATCTTTCCCCATTTTATCCTCCGACGGAACAAGCCAGTATGTGTCCATGTTCAACCCGCAGGTGAAGGAAACACTTGCCGCACATGGACGGGAGTTCCAGCCGGTTGATATCACCTTCGGTATGCGCCCCACCTTGATTACAGGTGCCAATATGGGCGGCAAAACCGTGGTGCTGAAGACGTTGACCATGTGTCAACTGCTCTTCCAGTTTGGGTTCGGCATCCCAGCGGCTTCGGCCCGAATTGCCGTGAAAGATGAGGTTTACTTCTGCATCGGTGACGAGCAGTCGGTCGAGAAAGGGCTGTCGTCGTTCGCTGCCGAGATGAAGAACATTGATGCCGTTATCAAGGCATCACGCGAAAATAAGAAATTACTGGCGTTGATCGACGAGCCGGCTCGCACGACCAATCCCACCGAGGGCACGGCCCTGGTGTCGGCGCTGCTCAAGGTGCTCACTGGAAGTGGCATGAGCCTCGTGATGACAACGCATTACGATATAGAACCCGGTGAAGCCCGGTGCCTCAGGGTTAAAGGCTTTGAAAACGGTGAAATGGACTATCAGTTGGTTGAGGTTCAGGACGGCGAGGTGCCCCATGAGGCATTGAACATCGCTCAAAGCCTGGGCATCGACAACGAGTGGATAAGTATGGCCCGAAACCTGTTGGAGGCGAGCCCGCAATCATGACATTTATCATACTATATACTATTATACACTATGCAAAAGAGCAAGTTAGGACTAGATTTTAAAAAAGTTGAGTACGCCAGAGGGCTGGCTAAAGGCATCGCCGAGGACGTGCAGTCTTTTGTGGAGCAGTACACGACTGTGGCTGTTGAGCGCACACTGTGCCGCTTGATGGGCATCGACGGTGTTGACGACAACGATGTGCCCCTGCCCAACGTGGTTGTTGAGGCGTTGAAAGACAAGGGTGTCTTGAACGAGGGTGCCTTGTTCTTCATTGCCAATGCCATGATTCAAACGGGACTCAACCCCCAGCAGATTGCCGAGAAAGTGGCAACTGGTGAACTGGACATTACCAAGGTAGTGACGCGTGACCCCAAGCAGATTGCCCAGGCGCTGCAACCCGTTGTTGACGAGAGCATGAACCGCATCCGCACTCGCCGTGCTCGCCGTGAGCACTATCTGGAAACAATTGGTGAGGGTCCCAAGCCCTATCTCTACATCATTGTGGCTACGGGTAACATCTATGAGGACGTGGTACAGGCTCAGGCAGGAGCCCGTCAAGGTGCCGACATCATCGCCGTGATCCGCACCACAGGTCAGAGTCTTCTGGACTATGTGCCTTATGGCGCTACGACCGAGGGCTTTGGCGGTACTTTTGCCACCCAGGAGAACTTCCGTATCATGCGCAAGGCGCTTGATGAGGTGGGCGAGGAACAGGGCCGTTACATCCGCCTGTGTAACTACTGCTCAGGTCTGTGTATGCCCGAGATCGCCATCATGGGTGCTTTCGAGGGTCTGGACGTGATGCTGAACGATGCCTTGTATGGCATCCTGTTCCGCGACATCAACATGCAGCGCACGCTCATCGACCAGTACATGAGCCGCATTATCAACGGTTTTGCAGGTGTGATCATCAACACGGGTGAGGACAACTACCTGACCACTGCCGATGCCGTTGAGGCTGCTCACACGGTACTGGCTTCGGACCTCATCAACGAGCAGTTGGCACTCATGGCCGGTCTGCCCGAGGAGCAGATGGGTCTGGGACATGCCTTCGAGATGGACCCCATGCTCGAGAACGGTTTCCTGCTGGAGCTTGCTCAGGCACAGATGACCCGCGAAATCTTCCCCAAAGCCACCTTGAAGTACATGCCGCCAACGAAGTTCATGACGGGCAACATCTTCCGTGGCCACATCCAGGATGCTTTGTTCAACATGATAGGTATCTGGACCCATCAGGGTATCCAGCTGCTGGGTATGCCCACCGAGGCTATCCACACGCCTTTCATGAGCGACCGTTACCTCTCGATCGAGAATGCCAAGTACATTTTCAACAATATGAAGAGCATTGGCGAGGAAATGGAATTTGCCGAGGACGGTATTTGCCGCAACCGTGTAAAGGAAGTTCTGGGCAACACCATCAAGTTGCTTGAGGATATCACTAAGGAAGGCCTGTTCACCGCACTCGAGAAGGGTATCTTCGGCGACGTGAAGCGTCCCAAGAACCCGTTTGTGGAACTGATGAAAGGCAAGAGATAATATCAACACGAATTATAAGGTTACTATATCACTATGAGCGAAGGATTATATAGCATGGAAGCTAAGGATTTTGACAAAACCTTAGACTTCACCAAGATAAAGCCCTACGGCGACACCATGAACGATGGCAAGGTGCAGCTCAGTTTCACCCTGCCTGTGCCCTGCGGTGCCGAGGCCGTTGAGGCAGCCAAGCAGTTGCTCCGCAAGATGGGTCTGGAGAATCCCAGTGTGGTTTTCTACAAAGAGCTGACCCCGGGTTTCACCTTCTTTAACTGCTATGGCAGCTGCACCCACACGGTGGACTATTCGACCATTTATGTTCCCAAGGTGGAGAGCAACACGATGGACATGTATGAGACCGACGAGTATATCAAGGAGAACATCGGCCGCAAGATTGTCATCGTGGGTGCTTCGACTGGTACCGATGCCCACACTGTGGGTATTGATGCCATCATGAACATGAAGGGTTATGCCGGCCATTATGGCCTGGAGCGCTACGAGATGATTGAGGCCTACAACCTGGGTTCACAGGTGCCCAACGACGAGTTTATCGCCAAGGGCATTGAACTCCATGCCGACGCCCTGCTCGTCTCGCAGACGGTAACCCAGAAGGACGTTCACATCAAGAACATGACCGAGTTCATCGAGCTCATGGAGGCTGAGGGCCTGCGTGACAAGATGATCTGCTGCTGTGGCGGCGCGCGTGTAACGCACGAGCTGGCCAAGGAGCTGGGCTTTGATGCCGGTTTCGGTATGAACACCTATGCCGACGATGTGGCTTCGTTCGTTGTTCAGGAAATGGTCAAGAGAGGAATGAAATAACTTTTTAAAACAACATAATTAATCTCAAAACACTGTTTTCATTATGGATAAATATCAAATGAGAGAAGTCATCGCAAAACGTGCTGCCAAGGAGTTGCACGATGGCGATGTTGTGAATCTGGGTATTGGAATCCCCACCTTAATCCCTAACTACCTGCCCGAAGGCGTTTCGGTAACATTGCAGACCGAGAACGGTGCCATGGGTATGGGTCCCACGCCCGAGGAGGGCAAGGAGGACAAGAACCTCATCAACGCTGGTGGCGGTGCTATCACGCTGAATCCCGGTGCATGCACCTTCGACTCGGCTACCTCGTTCGCCATCATCCGCGGCGGCCACGTGAACGTTTCGTTCCTGGGCGCTCTGCAGGTCGATGAGAAAGGCAACCTCGCCAACTGGATTATCCCCGGCAAGATGGCTCCCGGTATGGGTGGTGCCATGGACCTCGTTGTAGGTGCCAAGCGCGTGATCCTCACCATGGAGCATACCCAGAAGGGTAACCCCAAGATTTTGAAGGAGTGCACGCTGCCCCTCACCGCTGCCGGTCAGGTCAACATGATTATCACCGAGATGGGTGTCATGGACATCACCCCCGAGGGTATCGTTCTGCGTGAGCTCCATCCCGAGTTCACCGTCGAGGATGTGCAGGCCGCTACCGAGGCCAAGCTCATCATCTCGCCCGACCTCAAGCCCATGGATGTTTAATTCCAGCAAATCATGGAATACAATTTCTTGAAGATTGAGCAACCGCAGGATGGGGTGACCGTCATGAAGATCTCGGCGCCCAAATCGCTGAATGCGCTCAACTCAACCATCCTGAAGGAAATAAGCGACTTTATCGCCAACCTGGACAAGGCGACCCGCGTGCTCATCATCACTGGTGACGGCGAGAAGTCGTTTGTGGCAGGTGCCGACATCTCCGAGATGGCTCACCTCAACGAGCCGCAGGGCCAGGAATTCGGCCGTCTGGGCGCTCAGGTCTTCCGTGCCATCGAGACACTGCCCATTCCTGTCATTGCCGCTGTCAACGGCTTTGCATTGGGTGGCGGTTGTGAGATTGCCATGGCCTGTGACATCCGCATTGCTTCGAGCAAGGCCAAATTCGGTCAGCCCGAGGTGGGATTGGGCATTATCCCGGGATTCTCGGGTACCTGCCGCTTGCCCAAACTCGTGGGCCAGGGTTATGCCAAGGAGATGATTTACACGGGTAAGGTAATCCGTGCCGACGAAGCGCTGCGCATCGGATTGGTCAATGCCGTTTATGAGCCCGAGGAGCTTATGCCCAAGGCCATGGAAATGGCTGCCATGATGCTCAAGAACGCGCCTGTTGCCATCCGTCTGGCCAAGCAGAGCATCAACGAGGGCTACGACCTGGATGCCGATGCTGCCATCGCTCACGAGAACACGCTGTTCGGCAAGTGCTTTGCCACTAAGGACCAAAAAGAGGGCATGGACGCTTTCCTGAATAAGCGTGCTGCCAAGTTTGTTGGAGAATAATTAAGTATAAACATTTAATAATCAAAATATTATCAAATTATGAAAATTTGCGTTATTGGAACAGGTACGATGGCTAAGGGTATCGTCAAGGCTTTTGCCGCCAAGATGCCCGTGGTCATGAAGAGCCGCACCCATGAGAGCCTGGACAAAGCCATGGCTTCGATCTCCAAGGGTTACAACAAACTCGTCGAGAAGGGTAAGATTACCGAGGATGCCATGAAGGCTATCCTGGCTAATATCACCACGACGACCGATTATGCTGATTTTGCCGATGCCGACCTCGTTATCGAGGCTGCTGTCGAGAACATGCAGTTGAAGAAGGAAGTGTTCATGGAGCTTGACAAGATATGCAAGCCTGAGACCATTTTCGCCACCAACTCGTCGTCACTCTCGATTACCGAGATCGCTGCTTGCACCAGCCGTCCCGCCCAGTTCATTGGCTGCCATTTCTTCAACCCTGCCGACCGCATGGCGCTCGTCGAGGTCATCAAGGGCCAGCTCACCAGCGAGGAGACTGCTAAGTGCATCGTTGACCTGACGACCGAAATCGGCAAGACCCCCGTGCCCGTTAACGAGGCTCCCGGTTTTGTCGTTAACCGCATCCTCATCCCGATGATCAACGAGGCTGTAGGTATCCTGGCCGACGGTATCGCAAGTGCCGAGGATATTGACAAGTGCATGATGCTGGGTGCCAACCATCCCATGGGACCCCTTGCTCTTGCCGACCTGATTGGTAACGATGTGAACCTCGCTATCATGGAGGTGCTTTACAACGAGTTTGGCGATCCCAAGTATCGTACAACGAGTTTGGCGATCCCAAGTATCGTCCTCACCCGCTGCTGCGCAAGATGGTTCGTGCCGGTCTGCTTGGCCGCAAAACCGGTGAAGGCTTCTACAAGTATTAATGAATTCAGTTTTAAGTTTTAAGTTGTTAGTTTTAAGTAATATTACCTCTTTCAGGCGATACATACCGTACTCACAACTTAAAACTTAAAACTAAAAACTTTAAAAGAAATGGATTTTAGCTATTCCAAAACTGAAGAATTGTTCCTGCAGATGGTTCGCTCGTTTGCAGAGAACGAGGTAAAGCCTCTCGCTGCCGAGATTGATGAGCAGGAGCGCTTCCCGCTCGAGACGGTCCAGAAGATGGGCAAGCTCGGCATGATGGGTATTCCCATTCCCAAGCAATATGGCGGTGCCGGCGGTACCGTGCAGATGTATATCATGGCTGTTGAGGAGCTCTCACGCGTGTGTGCTACCACGGGCGTTGTCCTCTCGGCCCACACCTCGCTGTGCATGGCTCCCATCCTGGAGCACGGCACCGAGGAGCAGAAGATGAAATATTTGCCCAAGCTCGCTTCGGGTGAGTGGATTGGCGCCTTTGGTCTGACCGAGCCCAATGCCGGTACCGATGCTGCCATGCAGCAGACGACCGCTGTTGACGCTGGTGACCACTGGGTGCTCAACGGCTCCAAGATTTTCATCACCAACGCTTCTAACGCTCACGTGTTCATCGTGATGGCCATGACCGACAAGTCGCAGGGCACCAAGGGCATCTCGGCCTTTATCGTCGAGCGCGACATGCCCGGTTTCTCCGTCGGCAAGAAGGAGTTGAAGATGGGTATCCGCGGCAGCGCTACCTGTGAGTTGATTTTCGAGAACTGCATCGTTCCCAAGGAGAACCTGCTGGGCCAGCTCGGCAAGGGCTTCAAGATCGCTATGATGACGCTTGACGGCGGCCGCATCGGTATCGCTTCGCAGGCCCTCGGCATCGCTCAGGGCGCTATCGACGAGACCGTGAAGTACACCAAGGAG
>CACYAW010000023.1 GCA_902772455.1 uncultured Bacteroidales bacterium | reverse complement strand
CACTTGCACACCACCGTTGATGTTCAGGGTTTTACCGCTATATACGAAGCAACCTGTTCCTGCATTGCTTCCGGCATTGAGTCTTCCCGTGCCCGTGATTGTGGCGTTCTGCATGATTTGAACTGCGTAGTGGTTACCTGCGGTGACCATGACATTGTTGGTGCCGGTGACCCTGATGGTCAACCCAGAGATTTCGCTACGGATTCCAGGATCGGTGTCGTTGGTGATTGTCGCACTGCTGAGCGTCAACGTCTTGGACGTCGGGTTATAGGAGACTGTCGTGCCGCTCACGCCGCTGATGACCTTCAGGTTGGTGCAGTTGTCACTGTTCACTTGGGTACCGTTGATCCACAGGTCATAGGTCGTGATATTGCTGTCAATATAGACGTTAGAATAGCTGCTGGCCAACTGGACGTAGGCCTCACCGCTATAGACCGTGGCCGACGAGTTCACACGGTTGAACTTTTGTCCGTCAAAGGTGTAGTAGAACGGGCCGCTGCTCGAGTAGTTGAGCGTCGTGGAGTAGGCATTGTTGACGCCTTTCAGGTAGTTGGTCGATGGTGTGACAACACTATAGTTGGACACTGCATCGTTGCGCCTGAAGCGGTAAACCGTACCGACGGTACCCTTCATGAGCATGCCTTCGCCACCCTTGATACCCTGACTGTTGCCAATCTGGGTCTTGCCCAAGGAATAGTTGCCGGTGTTGAAGCTTGGCGCGTAATAGAACTCGCCGCTGGCGGGCAGCAGGATGTTGTCGCTCACGGGTACCGAGATGGCCGACCACTCGGTGGTGGGCTTCACGTAGGGTAGTAACCGTCGATTGGACGCGGAGTTGGCCAACCACCCACTGGTCTGGTTGGCGACATTGTAGAACCTGTTGAGGGGTACATACAGGATGGTCTGTTGTGAAGAGCTGAACAGATTGGGGTACACGGCTGTCGTGCCACTGCTGCGGTTCAGGAACACCGAGGGCAAGCTGGTGCAGCCATAGAACGCATTCTTGCCGATTTCGGTCACGGACTCAGGTACACTGACCTCGGTATTCAAGCCCATGCAGTTCTGGAAGGCGTAGGCACCGATGCGGGTGATGGTGCTGGAAACTGAGAAATTGACTGACTTATAAACAGTATTGGGATTGGCCCAGCAGCTGTCGCCGATCTCGACCATCGTGTAAGTGATGCCGGTGAGGTGGTCGGTCTTGTTATTGACCGCGTTAATGCTGGCACTGCCAGTGCCCCAGTTATAGACGTACTTGGCTGTCTTGGTCGTGGGGTTAACCACCGTCATGCGGTACATCGTGGTCATGAAGTCGGATGCCCGGGTCGTTGCGGTACTGCTGCACCTGTCCCACGGGCACATACAACTTGTGGCCGCTCCAGTCATAGCAGTTGTCGGCGTTATAGTCGGTGCGACGCTGCCAGTTGTTCTTGCTCGTCGTCTTGAACGCGCCGTAGGGGCAGTTCAGGAAGATGGCATCCAGGTGGCGGGCATATTTGAACGCATCGGGGTCAATATAGGTGACCGAACTGGGGATGACCACCACGTTCTCGCAATTGGTCTCATAGAGGTATTGTCCGTCGACGATAAGCGCCTTGTCACTGAAAAACGCCTGCGTACCAATTTTTTTCACGCCGTAGGGGATAACAATGTAGCGCGTGTTGACCCATGCAAGGCCTTGGTCGGGAATCTCGGTGATGTTGGGCGAGAGGCGCAACGTGTCAAGTTGGTTGTCACCAGCGATGAAGCGTTTGCCGATTGAGGTGACACTGGGCGGCATGAGCACCTGACGTACCGCACTGTAGCGGAAAGCGTCATTGCCAATGCGCTCCAGGCGGTCGCCCAGCGTGATGGTCGGGGTCCAGCAGTTGAACAGTGATGAGTCACCGAACTCTACAGGATTGGGGATGTTGAAGCCCTGAGTGCAGCCCGTCAGGCCCGCAAATGCCAGGGCACCGATCTTAGTGATGCGTTCACCGCCTTGTACCTTGGTGATACCCGTCATATCACGGAATGCCTCACGATCGATTTCGGTGATGGCAAATGACGTAGTGCTATTATAATTATAGTTAAACCAATAGTTGGGGATGTTGAGGTATCCCGTTCTGTTGGTCATATCACCCCTAACGATTTTGCATTGGCCAGGGTAGGTGACATTTGGTACCAGTGGATCGGTATAACTGTTGTAGTTCATAACAGTGATATAGATATTGGTAGCCGTTCCATCACTCTCATATATTTGAGTATCGTAGGCCTTCTCGTCAACAGTGGTGAATGTGGTGGACCAGGGTGAAGTGGTGCGGTACTTGTTGGTACATGCGCTGGGTACGCTCAGCCGGATGGACGTCCCGCCCGAAGTATTGGTCACGCCGTTGAACGTGTAACTGCCAGTGAGTGAAGAGGGTATGTCTGTCTTGTTGAAAATCAGACGATTGACCTTCATGTAGGCAAATGTTGTGGTGGCGAATGACGTTACCGAATTGGGAATGAGAAGGGTATAGCATTTGGCACGATAGAACGCATAGGAGCCGATGGATGTCACACCTGAAGGAATTGTGATAGAGTACTCCACACCTGCAAATGCATAAGGATTGATATACTTTATATAAAGGTATTGATTATTATAAAGTGAAACAGGAGCATTAGGATGCTGATAGAGCGTTAGGAAGGTTGTGCCCTTGCTATATAATGCTAAATTACCTTGTATGCCGTACGCACTAAAATATTGGTTTGACGGCGAGACAGAAAACGTTTTCAAGTTGCTGCACATGGCAAATGCACCATATCCATAACTGGTCAAGGATGAGGGAATGTATTGACTGGTTACGGCAGTGTTGGCAAAACATAGATTTCCCAACTTCTGCGTACCATAACTCTCGTTGTTCTTGAGGTAGAGGTTGACCGTAGCCAGGTTGGTGCAGTTGTAGAAGGCAGACTCCTCAATCTCAGCAGCCGAGATATTGACCTCGGTCAGCCCCGTACAGCCCTCGAAGGCACGCGCCCCCACCTTATTCAGCCTGAAGTAAGAGCCCGAGTCACTGCGACCGATTGTCTTCAGGGCGGTCCTGCCATCGGCGGCATAAGATGCAATCTCTGTCCAATTGCAATTCAAACTTGACCCATTACCATAAGTGGCATTGGTGTAGTCAGTCGTTGAAGAAGTCATGGGCAAGTAGGTGAGGGTTGGGCTGATGCCAACCATAGTGACATTGACGTTGATATCTTTGATATTATCGTTGGTAATCACCCAAGCGACGCCATTGTTGATAAAGTCGTTGGCGGCATAGCCATCGGCACTGATGCTGCCGTTTTTGTCGGCGTCAACAAATTGGCTGGAGTTGCCATAGGCCGTAATGTTGCTTTGCATGGCAACAACGACATCACACTTCTTCATGTTGTAGAACGTTTTATCGCCGTATAATATGGGAGGCGTCGGTGCCGCAATCTGGAATTGAAGCATTGAGGTACAGCCCTGGAACGCTTGATTATACATGACACTAACGCTGCTGGGGAGCCAGACATACTCCAGGGCAGTACAGCCCATGAATGATGCTGAACCGATCTGTTTAACACCCCAACCCACACGAACTTGTTTCAATGTGGTGTTGTTCTTGAACGCGTTGGTCGCGATGTTGGTCACATAGTAGGTCGTGCCGTTGTAGGTCACACGGCCGGGGATGGTGATGGTCGTTGGATTGCCGGCCGAGGCCGCCAGACCATTACAGTAGGCATCACCATTGGTCTCAATGTAATACTTGAGCGAGCCTACCGTGAACTCGGTCACTGCTTGGGCAGTGATGGCCATCAAGGCCAACATGAATGTCAGTAGAATCTTTTTCATAGCTCTATTGGATTTAAAAGTTAATAAAAATTGTTGTTTTCGATATCGCAAATTTACAACATTATTATTGAATACAATTAACATTTTTGGTCAAAAAACTGAACATTTTTGACCAAAAACAGCGCAAAGGGCTATTTTTTCTCAGAAATTTATTAAAAATATACTTTTGCCTCCTTGTCGGTATTAGAAAAATGGTGTTCTAATCCATCAAAAATGTGGAGCTCTAAAGTCCATCAAGCCCGGGTGCGGTATTGAGATGGGGTGAGGCCGAGGACTCGCTTGAATGTGCGGGTGAAACTGCCGGGCTCGGTGAATCCGCATTGCATGGCCACATCGGCAATCTGCAGGCCGCTGTCGAGCAGGTTGCAGGCGCGCTGCATCTGTATGGCCTGGATGTAAGACTTGGGCGCAACGCCAGTGGCATCCTGCAGGCGTCGGCGCAGTGTGGAAACGCTCATAGCGAAGTGATCGGCCATATTCTCCAGTCCGAAGTCTCCCTGTTCCAGATGGTCGTTGACAAAGTCGATGACGCGTGTGAGGAATTCATTCTCGGTGACACCGACAATCGTCGGGGCGGGTTCGTTGTCGGGCAAGGCTTCTTCAACATCGGTAATGCTTTCCCGGCTGCTGGCCATAGCTGCCCGTGCCGCCTCGCTCTCGGCTTTTAATCGCTCTATCTCGTGCATCAGCTTGTTGATGTGCTGCTGCTGACGATGGCGCTGTCGCCTGATAACCCACCATGCTGCCGCTGCAAGCAGCAACAGCAGTGCGACGGCGATGATGCGGTCGCGCGTGCGGGCGTTGCGCACCTGCTCATTCTCCATCGTCAACTGATCGTTGCCAAACTCGGCATTGAGGCGTGCCAGCGCCTCGGCCGACTCGCTTGTATAGAGTGAGTCTTTGAGGAAATTGAAACGGTTCAACTCGCTGCGGGCACTGTCGGGGTCACTTTCCCACAGGCTCAGGCACAAGCCGCGACGGGAATACATCTCATTGACGGGGTCACCCATCTTGACCAGCAGGTCGGCGGCCTCGCGGAAAAACGGGAACGCCTCGTCGTTGCGTTTCTGCCAAATCAGGCAGGTGCCCAGATGGTTGTCCGCAATGGCCAGCGAGTGCAGGTCACCCTGCTCGCGCATCACGGGGATGGCCTCGCGCAGGGCCTTCTCGGCCTCTTCATAGCGCTTCAGCCCCATGAGGGCCGACGCCTTCTGGTCCAGGCGGTAGGCGGCAGGCAGGCTGCGCCCCAGAGTCTGTTCCAGATCATAGGCCTGCTGGGCATAGTCGAGGGCTTTTTCCTCCTGGGTCAGTGAGTGATAAATTTCGGACGCCGTACCCAGCAGTACCGCCTTGCGGGCAGGATTGTTGGCCAGGTCGGCATGGTTGATGGCCTGGACGATGAGTTTCTCGGCTTCGTCGGCTTGATGAGCAGCCATGTAGATGCCTGCCAGCGTGTTCATGCTCGATGAGATGCGGTCATGGTCGCCACTGGCCATGTCGATGTTGAGGCATTGCTTGGCATAGGCGGCCGCGTTCTTGAAGTCACCCAGGCGCACATAGATGCAGCCCATCAAATTCAGGCAATCGGCCTTGCTGTCGCTGTCGCCATGATACAGCTTGAGGGCCTTGAGGCCATAATCCTTGCCTTTGGTATAATCCTGCTTGTCATAGAACCACTCCGAAGCCCAGTACCACACCTGCTGGCGAACCGAGTCGGGTGGCACATGGGTTGAAAAGCGGATTTTCCCCTCGGTGAACCCTTCCTGGTCGAGAAGGGCGAAAAAGCGGTTGGCGGTTTCGACCGAAGGGGCGCGGTTATAGTCATTGAGGGCTTTCTCGATGGCGTGTTGTTGGGCCAGTGCCGTTACGGGGCACATCGCCAACAGAATGACAAGACAGATTATATTTTTGATCATTGGCTTTTAGAATTTCAATAGTATGAAAGCTTAATCTCACCAACTGCCCACCAAGAGATAATCAATCAAAGCGGTGACGTCGCTGATGGTGATGGTGCTGTTCAGGTCGCAGTCGGCAGCGCTGGTGTCGATACCGTTCTCGTTGCCGCTCAGCAGATAGTCTATCAGGGTGGTTGCATCGGCAATGGTCACGCTGCCGTCGCCATCCACGTCGCCACGCAGGCTGGCATTGGGGTCAAAGCCCAGCTGCTGGTCCATCCAGGCTATGCGGTCGTGCAGCCATCCTTTGAGCCAATCCACCTCGTCGGCATAATCGTCGGCGATGTAGTAGTTGGGCCACACATACTCTCCCCAACGCGGCCACGCCTGGCTGTTGCGGCGCTCGGCACCGTACTCCGTCAGGACGTTCGCCAGCGAGTCCACTGTAGCCATGATGCGGTCTTCGCGCAGGTTGCTGCGGCGGTACTGTGCCCATCGGCTCTTGAGAGCGGCGGTGTACTCGGGGTCGGTGTTGAGCTTGTACCACCAGAAGGGTACCAACTGGGTGTCGCCTGCGTTGTTGAGGGTGTTGTTGTTCTGGTATATCCAGGAGTCGGTGCGCCAGCCATTATAGTAGTCGGCGTTGCCATAGGACAGGTTGTTGTCCCATACTACCATCTTGAAACGGGCATCCTCGCTGTCGCGTCGCTTGAAGAACTTGCCGCTCAGGCGATAGCCGTCCACGTTGTGGCCCAACTCCATAGCAATCTGGTAGTCGACAAAGTTGTCCATGTCGATGTAATTGCGGTAGCTGGGCGTTCCAGTGGGGCGGTAATTCCACAACGCCCGCTCCATCTGGTCGATACGGGTGTTGATGTAATTCACCTGGTCGGCGGTCATGTCCTCGTAGTCGGGCGATTTGTACTGGAAATGGATGTATTGGTTGTAGTAACTCGTGCCCGAACTGCTCACGGGATGGTACTTGGACGTGTGGGTCACCTCGCCGTCGGTACGGTTCACCTCCATGATATAGCCGCCGGTGATGGAGTCGCCCGTTTCACCCGGGTCGGGCAGATTGATGCGGTGCTTGCCCTTGGAAACGACCTCGGTGAGGATGTAAACGCCGTAATAGATGCCGTCCAGAAACATCTCGCAATAACGGCCCTGGGGCGTGTATTCCATCCACGGCCGCGACACCTCAAAGGCCAGCAGGTCACGCAGCATACTCTTGTCGGCATAGGGCGCGAGCAGGGCCCAGTTGTTGTCCTTGCCCATGCCTAGGATGTTGACCTTCTTTTTCTCGCCACCTTCCTCGAGCGGCTTGTCCAACGGGCGGAAGGAGTAGGGCTTCTTGTCGCTCATGCTGAATGATGATCTGCCACGATAGCGGAGCGCCACGTAGCCCTCATAGTCGATGTTTTGCCCAGGATGGGCCACCGTATCGGCATAGTTGAGGTTGCCGTCGCCGTTGTGGATAATCTTCATGCGGGCCGTGATGCGCTCGTCGCGGTCGATGTAATTGCCGTCCACGTCAATCCACACGATGGGCAGATTGGTGGATGTGAGTCTCACGTTCTTGTTGTCGGGACGGTAGTTGTCCCACCATGAGTTGGCGTGGGCCGTCCCAGCCAGGGTCAGCACTGCCATTGCAAGCAAAATCAGTTTTCTATTCATTTGTCAGTCATCTTTTATTAGTTGTTCCCGCAAAATTACAAAAAAATCAAACATCACGGTGTGAGTTGTTGTTGCGGGGGTGGTGCTGGAGGATTTCGTCGCGCAGGCGGGTGCGGTCGATGTGGACGTAGATTTCGGTGGTGGTGATGCTCTCGTGGCCCAGCATCTGCTGGATGGCGCGCAGGTTGGCTCCGCCCTCGAGCAGATGGGTGGCGAAGCTGTGGCGCAGGGTGTGGGGACTGATGACCTTGCGCACGCCGGCCAGTTCGCACAGCTGCTTGACGATGTGGAAAATCATTTGGCGAGTGAGCATCGCGCCGCGACGGTTCAGGAACAGGATGTCCTCGCTGCCGCGCTGGGCGACTTGTCGGGAACGAGTCTGTTCCAGGTACAGGTTAATCTGCTCGATAGCGACTGGTGAAATGGGCACAACGCGCTGTTTGCTGCCTTTGCCCTGGATGACGATGTAACGCTCGTCGAGATAGAGTTGGGAGAGTTTGAGCGTGACCAGCTCGCTCACGCGCAGCCCGCAGCCGTAGAGCGTCTCGATGATGGCGCGGTTGCGCTGCCCCTCGGCTTTGGACATGTCGATGGCGTCAATCATGGCATCAATCTCGGCGATGGTGAGCACCTCTGGCAGGTGGCGTCCTATCTTGGGCGTCAACAGCAGTTCGGTGGGATTGGTGTCCATGAATCCCTCTTGCCGCAGAAATTTGTAGAAACTCTTCACCCCGCTGATGATGCGTGACTGGGAGCGCGGCTGGATGCCCACGTCCTGCAAGGTGCAGACAAAGCGTTCCAGGTCGTCGGCAGAGGCATATTCAGCGCCGATGCCGTTATCGGCCAGGTAGCGAATGAGTTTGTCCACATCGTCGCTATAGGCTACGGCAGTATTCTGGCTCATGCCTTTCTGCAAGGTCAAGTGCGCCAGGAACTGACGTTTCACTTCGGCTATGTCCGTAATGTCGCGCAAGAGTCTAGTTTTTAGTTTTAAGTTTTAAGTTTTTAGTTGGGTTACTATTGCCTGAAAACAACTCACTCTTCACTTCACACTCCACACTTCTCACTCCTAAGTCCTAATTCCTCATTTCTAATTTACCTGAGATTGTGTCGGTCAACAGGGGATCGAAGTTGTCGCTGGCAATGACAGTGAAATGGTCACCGTCGGGGTACATCTTCAGGCGGCGGTTGTCTCCGCCGTCAATCCAATCGACGCGAAGGGAAAGTGTGTCGTCCTGCCAAGCAAAGGCTGCCGCGACGGTAAAGGGCCTGGGTGTGCCCACCAGTTGCTCACGGCACTCGACGATATAGATGGGATGGTCATCGCTGGTCGTCATGCGCCACTCGCCACAGGCGGCATAGGCATGGTGGGTGCCGCGTCGGTCATCCATCGTGAACAGGCGGTCATAGCCCAAGGGGGTCATAACGATGGATTGCAGCCCCAGCAGGTTATCTTCCAACACGATTCGTTTCCCGAACAGTTTACTCTCCATCGTATGGGCGCTATCACCCTGTGGCACGTCGATCACTGGCTCGGTGAGGGGCACAGGCTTGAATACCGTCTTTTTGTCCAGCAACGGTTCCACCAGTTTGTAGTAGAGCGTGTTCAGTTCATCGCCATAGTTGGCGGCTCGGCCGTTGATGACAACAACCAGATCCAGCTTGGGCACCACATAGATGAGTTGCCCGCCATAGCCAGCGGCAAAATAGCACTCGGCGCGTGGATGCTGGATTGACTTGGTCTGATAGCCATAACCCAGATAATAGTCATCGACGTTATAGCCTGTGAACCAGGACCGCACCTCGTGCCACAAGCTGCGGAAAAAACGTTTGATTTTTTCTCCCCAAGAGAGTTTAGGGCCTTCTTTGTCCTCCTTGGTGCTGATCAACCGTTGCGTCATGTCATGAATCCACTGGGCGCTCACCAGTTGCTTGCCGTTCCACTTGCCCTGTTGCAGCATGAGTTGGCCCAATTTAGCCTGACTCTCGGCATGCAGGCGCAGTCCCCAGGCGCCTATCTCGACGCTGTCGGGTGCCAATTCCCAGTCGCATTGGGTGATGTGCAGGGGAGCGAAGATGCGTTCTTTGACGTATTCGAGCAGGGATTTGCCCGTGAGCCGTGTGACAATCATTGCCAGGGCATGGGTGCACATCGAGTCATAGTTAAACTGCTTGCCAACGCTGTGGAAATCGCCGGCAAACCAAGTGCTCAGCCAATCCTTGTCGCCCTCGAAGATGCTCAGATCCTCTTTTCGCCCGGCGGCCATCATGAGCACGTCGCGCACGGTGAGACTGTCGAGGGCAGGCGACAGCGTGGCGGGCATCTTGTCGCGCAAGTGTTTGGACACCTTGTCATCGACTGTGAGCAGTCCGTCATCCACCGCTAGGCCTACCGCCAGTCCTGTCACCGTCTTGCTTGCGCTATAGAGCGTGTGCACGTCGGTAGCCTGATAGGGGGCGGCATGCATCTCGCTGATAACCTTGCCGTGACGCAGCACCATCATGTGATGGATGTCCACCTCGGGCAAGGTGGTGATTTGATGGTAAAAGCTCTGGAGCAGCCAGTTGGACACGCCTTCGTTCTCGGGCGTGGAGCGCGGCAGCTCACCCACCTGACCCATCACCGTGAAGGTGAGCGTGAACAATAGCAATATGGCGCTAAGACGTTTAATCATTGTCTTGTGAAGGGGATGGTGACAGGTTTGGAATTGGGATAAGTGTCGCAGATACTTACCTCGTTCTTGTCAAAATCAAAGATGTAAGTCATGCCGCTGATCCAGTCAACAAAGTGGACACGCACTTCAAGTTTAGTGGCAGAGGTCCATGCATAGGCCGCAGCAGCAGTGAAGCCGTGAGCGAAACCCTGCATGCGGTTGATGGCGTTGATGGAGTAATAGGGAAAACCAGCCAGCGTGCTATAGCGCCACGAGTTGTAACCTAAAGCATATTCCTCGCTGTCCTGGGCTTCATATTCTATTTCCATCGTATTGAGACCATTGGCCCCATTTAAACCTATCTGCCTTATGCCGAATTTGTTGGCGTCCAAATGCAATAGTATGTTTTGCTTCTTTCCTTTTTTGCCTTTAGGCAATTTTAATGCGGCCGATGAGCATAGCTTCTCTAACCGTTTTTGCAGTTTGTTTTCGGGCTGGAGCGGCTTGGCGTTCAATCCCGGCATCAGCTGGTTCCAAATGCATGCCAGTTCCTCGTGCCCGTAAAGTTTCATGCCCAGGATGACCACGACGAGGTCCTCTTGCGGCACGACAACGGTGTATTGCCCCATGGCTCCGTCGGCACGGAACGAGCCTGGCCATTTGCTCTGCCACACCTGATAACCGTAGCCCTGGTTGCCATCGGTGGGGGGCACAGTTTCCTTGGCACCGCCATCGATGAGGCGTGAGCAGGCGGCAGTCACATAATCGGCGCTCACCAATTGCTGTCCGTTCCAGTTGCCCTTGTTCAAGAGCAGCAGGCCCAACTTGGCCATGGTTTCGGCCTGGACGCGAAGGCCCCATCCGCCGGTGTTGATACCGTCGGGGCTTGTTTCCCAATCGGCCACGGTGATGTGCATGAGTTCGAAGAGTTTCTTTTGCAGGTATTCCAGCATGGTCTGGCCTGTCACGCGTTGCACGATGGCACTGAGCATGAAGGTGCACATCGAGTCATACTGGAACAGAGTGCCCGGCTTGCTGTCAACCGATTTTGCCAGCCAGTCCTTGACCCAGTCCGTGCTGTTGTTGCGCATGGTCCAGTCGGGTGCCACGCCCGATGCCATCATCAGCAGGTCACGCACAGTCATTGCCGCCATGTTGTCGCTCACGCGGTTAGTGCGTTTGTCGGGGAAGAAGGTCATCACACGGTCGTCCAGGCGCAGCAGGTTCTCGTCGATGGCAATGCCCACCGCCAGCGAGGTGAACGTCTTGCTGGCTGAATAGAGCGTGTGGCTGTCCTCGGCACGGAACGGGGTGGGGTGCAACTCGGCCACGACTTTGCCGTGGCGCACGACCATCACATGGTGGATGTCACACTCGGGCAGGCCCATCAGCGAGTCCATCATGTTGATGACCGCTTGGGTGTTGATCCCCTCGGCAGCAGGCGTGCTGCGTGGCAGGTCACCCACCTGTGCCGCCAGCAACAGCGGCAGCAGTGCCAGTAAAAGTATAAATTGACGTTTCATAAATCGTTCTATTGATAGTTGTTGAGGGCTTGTTGGAGCTCGGTGCGGATGAGGGTCTTCAGTTCTTGGGGCTCCAGCACTTCGATGGTGGCGCCGTGGGACATGAGTTCTTCTTTCAGGTCGTAGGTGATGCGCATTTTGTAGGTGAAGATGGAGTACTGGTCGTGCACTTCTTCCTGTTGGGAACTGTGCAGCGGCAGGGCACGGAAGTATTTGGCCTGGGTGGGTTCCACGCGCAGGACAATGCGTTTGGCGCTATTCTGGTTGGTGATAATGCCGAAACAGTCCTTGAAAAACTCCGAGGGATTAATATCGTTGGGCATGACAAAGGAGTCCTGCAACATGTTCAGGTTGCTCATGCGGTCCAGCGAGTAGGTCTTGATCAGGTTATCCTTCACGTTAAGACCGATGACATACCACAACTGCTTGAAAATCTTGACGAAGTAAGGCTCCAGCACGATGCCGTCGGTGGGCAGTGCGCGTGTGTAGCTCTTGTAGGAGAAGCGGATGCGGCGGTTCTGCTTCAACGCATCGATGACCACAGGCAGATGCTCGCGCGCCGATGGCACGTTCTCGAGCATGATGCGGCTGCTGATGTCACGGGCATTGCTCAGCGTGCCGCTCATCGATACCGAGTCCACCAGCCACGACAGCAGGCGGGCATTGTCCTCTCCTCCCGAATCATCGATGTAGTATTCAAACGTGGACTTGTCGCACTGGATGTTGATGTCGAACATCTCCTCCACACCGTCGCGGTAGTGGAAGAATGTGCGCCGAGCCAGTGGTTTGCCTTCGCTGATTTCGCTGCGCAACCAAGCTGCGTTCAGGTCCTTGAGCGTGATGCGGCCGTAGCGGCTGATGGTGTCCACCAGCCACACATATCGGTTGATCAGGTTGCGGGCCATGATTTAGTTTTTAGTCCTTAGTTTTTAGTCCTTAGTCCTTAGTTGTTATTCTAATACTTAATGGCTATCAATCTTTCTTGATGAGGAGGGCCAGGCCAATCATGGTGAGGGCGGCATTCAGCAGCAGTAACTCAAAGCCCAGGGTGTAGTCGAACTGGTTCTTGAGCCACATCTGGATAAAGAAGCTGATGACAGGAGCGGCAATGCACACCACGGGGACCAGGCGGTCACGCACAGGGCTCTTGCACATCATGCCGAAGGCAAACAGGCCGAGGATGGGACCGTAGGTGTAGCTGGCCAGCGTATAGACCGCGCTGATGGCGTCGCTGTTGCTGATGGCGTAGAAGATGAGAATCACCAGACCCATGCCGGCAGCCATGGCGATGTGCACCATGCGGCGAGTGCGGCCCAGGGCCTTGTCGTCCTGCTTTTTGTCTGCCCCCAGAATATCGACGGTGAACGAGGTGGTAAGCGAGGTCAATGCCGAGCCGGCAGCCGAATAGGCAGCGGCAATCAGGCCGATGATGAACACTACGCCAAGCAGCACGGGCATGCCCTCGCTGAAGGCTACCGTGCCAAAGAGTTCGTCGGTCTTCTCGGGCATGGCGATGCCGTTAGCCTTCACGTGCATGGCAAGCAAAGTACCCAAAATCAGGAACAGGGCAATGACGATGACCTGCAGGAAGACGCTCACGATGAGGTTCTTGGCCGACTCGTTGGCATTCTTGCAAGCCAGGCTGCGCTGCATCAGGTCCTGGTCAAGGCCCGTGGTGGCAATGACCATGAAGATGCCTGCTATGAATTGTTTCCAGAAGTAGGTGCCTTCCTTGGGATTGTCAAAGAAGAAGATGCGTGACGTGTCGTCGCCTGCCACGGCCTTGCACAGACCGCCCAGGTCATAACCCAGACCCGGTGTCGGTCCAGATGACCGTCTTCACACCGCCCTGCAGGGTGTACAGGAAAATCAGGGCAATGGTCACGATGACGTTGATGACAAAGGGGATGTGCAGTGGCGAGAACACCAGCAACTGCAGGGTCACGCAAACGACGTAGAAACGCACGGCAGCTCCCAGCATCTTGCTGATGAAGAAGAACCACGCGCCGCTCTTGTGCGTACTGCCGCCGAAGCGTTGCTCCAGGTAGCCGTAAATCGATACCAGGTTGCGCTTGTAGAATAGCGGGATGAGCACATAGGCGATGACAAAGTAGCCCACGATGAAGCCCAGCGCCATCTGCAGGTAGCTGAAGCCCTTGGTGACCACCATGCCCGGCACCGAGATGAAGGTCACGCCCGAGATGGGTGCTCCCAGCATGGCAATGGCGACAATGAACCACGGGGCTTGGCGTCCGCCGCTCAAGGCGGTGGCGGTGTCGCTCTTGCGTGACGCGGCCCACGAGATGATAAACAGAAGAATGAAATAGCCGACTATTGTGGCAAGTACAATCCAGGGAGTCATATTTTAGTTTAGAGTTTAGAGTTTAGAGTTTAAAGTTTAGAGTTTAGAGTTTAGGGAGTTATTCGTCGTAGAGGAGGTAGGGTTTGCGCTGGGCCTTGAACAGTTCCACATCGGCCTGCCAGGTCGCCTTGATTTCGTCGGCGCTTTTGCCCTTGGCAATCATGTCACGCACGCGGGTGGTGCCCATCAACAGGTCAAAGAAGTTGCTCTTGAGATAGAATTGGTGACCGCCCTTGGTCAAGTTGCGGTAGGCATCGATGACGTATTCCAGGTTGATGCCCTTAGCAATCACCGCCTCGGGGTCCAGGTTGTGCAGGTCCACGCCATGGCACAGCTTGTCCATCTGCGGCGGAGTCTTGGCGCCGGGGCGGCTCGTGGGGGTGAACTCGAAGTCATAGCCGGTCATGTCGGGATGGCCATAGACCTGGAAAGGCCAGTCGGTGCCGCGGCCCAGACTCACCGTCGTGCCCTCGAAATAGCACATCGAGGGGTAGAGGTAGATGGCGAGCATGTTGGGCAGGTTGGGGCTTGGGGCGATGGGCAGCGTGTAACGCGTCTGGTGGGTATAGTTCAAACAGGTAATCACCGTGAGGTCGCATTTCTTGCCGTCCTTGAGCCACTTCTCTCCGTTTGCCATCTGGGCCAACTCGCCCAAAGTCATGCCGTGAACGGTGGGGATGGGCAGACGGCCCACACCCGACTTAAGTGTCATATCCAAGATGGGACCATCGACATACATGCCGTTGGGGTTGGGCCTGTCCAGCACCATGAACTGCTTGCCGTAGGTAACGGCGGCATCCATCAGGTTGATCATCGTCACATAATAGGTGTAGAACCTCAGTCCCACGTCCTGGATATCGGTGACGATGATGTCGATGCTGTCCATCACCTGCTTGCTGGGCATGGGCGACTTGCCGTCATAGAGCGATGCGATGGGGATGCCCGTTTTCTCATCAACGCCGCTCGACACGTGTTCACCGGCATCGGCATTGCCGCGGAAACCATGCTCGGGCGAGAAAATGGTCACCACGTTCACGCCGTTTTCCAGCATCAGGTCCAGGGTGTGTTTGTCGCCCACCATACCCGTCTGGTTGCTCAACAGTGCAACGCGTTTACCCTTTAACAACGGCACATATTCACTCGTGCGTGCGGCCCCCAGCACCACCTCGCCACTGGTGGGATTTACCGTGGCAGGTTGATTTTGCTGCGTAGCCTTATTGTTGGCGATGCTCTTGTTAGCGCTGGTGCTACAGGCTTGGAGTGTGGTCATCGATGTGAGTGATAGCCACACCATCACCATTAACAGGGAAATTCTGGTCGTTCTCATCATTTTGGTTAAGTCATTATCATATTGTGAGGCAAAATTAGTGCAAGTAAAATACAAAAGCAAATTTTATTTGCCAAAAAGTGGCACACATACCTCCGAAGACCATCCGGTAACGGTCTTCAGCCATCATCGCGTTGGGCAACGGCTCTATGTACTCAATGATTTCGTTGGCCTATTTTGGGCCGTCGGTGTTCCTCGTAATGTCTTAGTCTTGAATATTAAAGTACATGCCATCCCATGCAAGCTTCGCCTGCTTGACGCGGTTGACGAAATAGATTTCGGTAGTAATGTCCTTGCCCTTCCTGGGCAGGAAATAGACGATTATGGGGCGTTCAGCTTGCCAACGTTCGAACTGCTTCCTGTTTAACTTTAACGGTTGACCCGTGTCTCGATCATGAACGAGGAAATTGCTGTCTATCTCGTCAAAATCCTCGTCGGTTCCCGTATAATCCTCTACACCTAAGTACATTTCGTTCGCTTCCCCTAACATGTGGGTATCATTGTCATAAATGTACATCGTGATGCCGCTGAATTCGGTTTCGCAATATTTACCTTCGGTCATCGAACGGCAAGACATCGCCAAGATTTTATGTTTCCCGTCGGCACAGTTCCAGTAGCACATCTCGACACACTCTTTTGAATCCGGTGTGTCATCATAGACTAGTGAACAGTCCATCGTGTAGCACATGTACCCATTCTTCTTGTCCACCACCAGATCGACGCCTTTCTCTTGGGGCTCATGGCGCAGATAATGGTGCAATGCATCACGGGCATCCCCCAAAAGCTCGGGCATCACATCGTTGTCGAAAAAGGCTGTTGCCAGTTCAACAATTCCAGGCGAAGTGCCGTTAAAGGAGACTTCGGTGAGCCATTGATCTTCATGAACGAGGTCTTGGGGATAGGCTTGCTGTGCCCATGAGGTGAGGCAGGTGATTGCTATAACACACAATGCCGTACTGATTCTCTTTTTCATAGTCGTTTGGAATTTTATGGGTGCAAAGTTATGAAACTAATCGGAAAATCCCAATTTATTTGAAGGTGCTATTGCTGTTTCAGGCCGTGGCTTTACCGTTCCAGTTTCCAGCCGTGGTCACCGTGGTAAATCATCTGATGGGTCATGCCACCGTCGATGCAGATGTTCTCGCCGGTGATGAAGCCGGCATTGGGTGAGCATAGAAACAGTACCATGTTGGCGATGTCTAGCGGGTTGCCGACGCGGCCTGCTGGTTGCTGAATGGCGTCAGGCCCGTTATAGGTCACGCCTCGGGTCTCGATTCATCCGGGTGAGATGGAGTTGACCCGCACACGCCCTGCCAGGCTGACGGCGAGTGCATGGGTGAGCGCTGCGATGCCGCCCTTGGCCGCCGTGTAGCTCTCGGTCTGGGGCTGGCTCATGCGGTCACGCGATGACGAGATGTTGACGATGGCGGCACCCTGGGCAAAATGCGGTGCAAATAGTTTCGTGAGATAGAACGGGGCAGTGACACCCACCCTCATGGCGTACTCGAAATCCTCATAAGAGCATTCGTCGATGCCCTTCATCAACGGCAAGGCGTTGTTAATGAGGTAATCCACATGGCCATGTTTCTCAATCACCTCACTGGCAAAGCGTTCCAGTACCGACTTGTCGGCAATGTCGCCGACAAAGTGCTCACCTTCCTGCTTGTCGATCACGCACACCTGCGCGCAGGTTTTGCGGAATTCCTCGGCGATGCAGCGGCCAATCCCCTGCGCTCCGCCGGTCACCACCGCAACTTTCTCTCTGAAATCCATATCTTTCCTCCGTTTAATGAATGCCAATATTTCCGCAAATTTACTCATTATCAACAAATACGCCCCAGTTTTTCGGCTAAAATACCCATATAATCATTGAAAAGTTGCGAAAAATTTAGTCAAAACTATATCCCTTGGATTTCCATATTATGAAAATTGGTTGTAATTTTGTAGCGGAAAATGTCGCTTATTTTTTTGAGAGAAAAGAAATGAAAACCGATCATCTATCCACGGCCCGAAAAACCATTGTGGGCATACAATTCCTGTTTGTTGCCTTTGGCTCCACTGTTCTCGTCCCGTTGCTTGTGGGACTTGACCCAGCCACCGCATTATTTACCGCCGGTCTCGGCACTTTTATTTTTCACATGGTCACCAAAGGAAAGGTGCCCATTTTTTTAGGCTCTAGCTTTGCCTTTATCGCCCCCATCATCTCTGCCTCCAAGCAGTGGGGTATGCCGGGAACGATTGCAGGCATCACAGGCGTGGCGCTGGTCTATTTCGTCATGTCGGCGCTCATCAAGTGGCAGGGGCGTCATCTGCTCGAGCGTCTGTTCCCGCCTGTCGTCATCGGGCCTGTCATCATCTGCATCGGCCTTTCGTTGGCTCCCGCAGCTGTCAATATGGCCCAAGAAAACTGGATACTGGCCTTCATCTCGCTCTTGACGGCCATTCTGGTGCTTGTGCTTGGTAAAGGACTGCTCAAACTGGTGCCTGTGGTCTGCGGCATCGTTGTGGGCTATATTGTGGCCTGTCTCATGGGGCTGGTCGATGTTTCGGCAGTAGCCGCAGCGTCATGGTTCGCCTTGCCAGAAAGTATCGTGCACTTCAAGTTGCCGCAATTCGCATGGGAGCCGTTCCTGTTCATGATACCCGTTGCCATTGCCCCCGTGATAGAGCACATTGGCGACGTGTATGTCGTGAGCGCCGTGGCCGACAAGGACTTTGTCAAGGATCCTGGTCTGCACCGTACCATGTTGGGCGATGGTTTGGCTTGCTTGGCGGCCTCCCTGTTTGGCGGTCCTCCCGTGACTACCTACAGCGAGGTGACGGGTGCGATGCAGATTACCCGCATCACTTCTCCCGCCGTCATCCGCATTGCAGCGGGTACTGCCATCGTCTTCTCGGTCATCGGCAAGCTGAGTGCCCTATTGCAGAGCATTCCCAGCGCCGTGCTGGGTGGTATCATGATGCTGCTGTTCGGTTCTATCGCATCGGTAGGCATTCAGAATCTCGTTCACAACAAGGTGAATCTGGATGAGACCCGCAACATCATCATTGTTAGTGTGACGTTGACCCTGGGCATCGGTGGCGCCATTATCCCGATGGGCACCTTCTCACTGAGCGGCATCGGCCTGGCTGCAATTGCGGGCGTCATCCTCAACCTTGTCATCCCGCCGACCAAAAAGGCGTAAATTCAATTCCTTTGCCGCAGAAAGGTCGGGGGGGATGGATCGCGCTGCGCGCGAAAAATTGAACAAAATCTGTAACAAATCAAACAAAATAGTAGCATTCCGCGCCAATAAATCTGTTTGATTTCTTGCGAGCGCTAGCAATCCCTTTTTCCCGCTTGACGCGGACAACGGCTTTTGTATTATTCTTGATCCTCTTGGACCTTTTGAACCTCTTGAGCCTTTTGAGTCTCGGGCGTGTTCTTCTTGATGTAAATGGCTGCTGCCTGCACGATGATGGACAAGGCATAAAACAGCATGCCACAGAATATTTCACTGAAGCCGGTACTGAAAAGACGGCCAAAGCCTGTGAAGATTGCGACAGGGATAGATATCACACCGATGACGATGAGAACAATCGAGACGTACTTTAAAATCGAGGCGAAGGATAATTGGAAATCTTTCATAGCAAATGCATGTTTGGTTAATAACTACGGCAAAGTTATAATAAAATGATAAACAGTTCTCATTTTTATGGTCATTTTTGTGTATATTTGCAGACGGTAATCAAAAAACGATAAGGAGGATGAAACGAATCCTTACATATGGCCTGATTGTATTGGGTTTGGTTTTAGCGGCGCTGCCGTGCCAGGCAGGACGCTTTGCCGATGACTCGGTCAAGGTCGATGGCTATATGCGTCACTTCGCCATGTATTTGCCCGACGGGTTGCAGCCCGATGCGCCGTTGGTGTTCATCCTGCATGGCTATGGCGCAGGCATTTGGCGTGAGAATCCCATGCTGGCGGCTGCCGACCGTCACGGTTTTGCCGTCTGCCTTCCCCAGGGGCTGAAAGACCCCCAGGGTGAGCCCAGCTGGAACGTGGGTTATCCCTTCCAGCGGGGTTGGAAAGTGGATGACGTGAAAGCCTTGTGCCGCATTGCCCGTCATGTTCAAAAGCAATACCGTTTGAGCCGCAGTAACACCTTCTTGACTGGCATGTCCAATGGCGGTGAGATGTGCTATCTGATGGCCTACAGTAAGCAATCGACTTTCAAGGCGGTCGCTCCGATTGCTGGGCTGACGATGGCATGGATGTATGAGCGGCTTGAAGCGCCTCGCCCCATTCCGCTGATGGAAATCCACGGCACCGAGGACCGCGTCTCGGAGTGGGAGGGCGATATGGCGGACAAGGGTGGTTGGGGCGCCTATCTGCCCGTGCCTGTCGCTATCGGCTATTGGATAGCCAAAAACCGCTGTACCCATGAGGTGACCGAGCGTGTCGAGAGCCTGCAGGGAGCCCAAGGCCATCCCGTTGTCAAGCACCGCTACACCAGCAGCACGACGGGCTGCGACGTGTGGCTCTACGAAGTCGTGGGCGGTGTCCACAGTTGGCACACCAATGACATCGACACCGGCGAGGAAATCTGGCAATTCTTCTCACGCTACCTCAAGTAGTCCGTCAAAACTTGCGCTTCGGTCCCAAAAACCGTATATTTGCACATCCTTTAATCATTAAATAAACAAGAAGATGAATAGACGACTTTTTACCTTGCTGATTGTGCTGGCCCTGGCTGTCGATGTTTGGGCCTGGAAGCCTCTGTTTGTGGGGCATCGTGGATGCAATATCGGTGTAGAAAACACCGCCGAGGCCTTCCGCAACGGTGTCGATATATACGGTTATGACGGGCTGGAGTGTGACGTGCGTGTGACCAAAGACGGCTTTTATGTCATCAGCCACGATGAGACCACTAACCGTTTGGGCGGTCATCTCACCGTTGCCGATGCCACCTATGCCGAACTGCGTGCCGAGGAATACACCCAGACGCGCGGCGGCGTGACCTATACGGGCCACATATGCACCGTGGCCGAGTATCTGGCCATCTGTGTCGAGAAAGGTGTTTTCCCTGTCATCGAGCTCAAGTGGACCACAGGCATCAACAACAATGACATGAGCAACTTTGACGGTCTGGCTCATCTGGTCATTGATCAGGGCATTACCGACAAGGTGATCTTTCTCACATCGATGAAGAAGTCGCAGGAATACATAGCTGAGCACTATCCCCAGTTCACGCGGCAATGGCTGTGCAATGCCAACTGGGAGGGCAATGAGGAATGGTGCCGTCAATACGGGCTTCATCCCAGCATCTCCATCGGCAACTTTGACGCCAATACTGTGAAGACCTTTCATCGCATGGGGCTGAACGTGGCCATGTGGACTGTGGACACCCAGGCCAACTACCTGAAATATGGCAATATGGGCGTCTATATGATGACCTGCAACTCGCTTAAACCCAGCGAGATGCCAGAACTCGAAGATGTTGACTGGGGCACTGATGAACTGGATGAGCTCCTAGGTGATAACGTCACCGTCACGAGCACCGACCACTATACCATCACTGGCATGAACCTGGGACAAAACACTGTCCCTGACGGCATCACCATCACCGTCAATCACATGAGCGACGGCACCACCCGAACCAATAAAACCTTTGTGCCATAGTGTCACTGAAGCCATGTCCTCATAACTGGATGGCTCGCACTCGCTCGCAAAAAATCTAAAAACTTTGGAGCTACGCCTCGCGGTGCTTCACGCTAAGCCGCGAAGATTTAAGGTCTTCGAATTAAACGAATTAAGCTAATTGGCGTCCGCCTTCCTTGGCCTCACGCTAAGCCGCTAAGCCGCGAAGATTTTAAGGTCTTCGAATTAAACAAATTAAGCGAATTGGCGTCCGCTTCCCTTGGTCTCTCGCAACGGCGCTAAGCCGCTAAGTTTTTATTGGACGTGATCCATTGTCTGCGCGAAAGGGGATTGCTCGCATTCGCTCGCAAGAAATCAAGCAATTCTTTTCAAATCAATCAGATAAATCTGATGTTGAGAAGAAGTTGTTTAAGTTGATTCTGTTGTCTTTTTAAATATCGCGCTGGATAGTTTTGCATTTATTGTATTTGTTGTTTTCCCATTTTTAGTTGTTGTGAAAAAAAAGGTCGAGCCACTCTAGAGATGTGACTCGACCTGAAAGTTCGTTGTATTGAGGGGTTACTTGAGCATTTCCTGGATGGCGCGCTCAAGCTGGCGGTCGTGGCCCGTGAGGTAATCCTCGGGGGTGTTATAGACCTCGACGTCGGGCAGCAGCGGGGTGTTCTCGCAGTAGTTGCCGCGCATGTCACGACAGCCCACCTGCGGGATGCCGAAGATCAGCGAACGGTCGATCAGCGTCTCCCACCACACGGCAGTCATGGTGCCGGGAACAGGGGTGCCGATGAGTTTGCCGATGCCCAGTTCCTTGTAAACGAAGGGGAAGCCGTGGCCATTGCTGTAGTCGTCCTCACACATGAGTACGCACGAGGGCTTGGTCCACTTGTTGAACGGATCAGCGCCCACCACCTTGCCGTGGGGTACGAAGCTCTGGTACTGCTTGCCGCTGAGCAGGGTGCACAGGTCGTCGTGCAGCCAGCCGCCGCCGTTGTGGCGCTCATCGACGATAACAGCCTTGCGGTTGCGGTTCTTGTCGCTCAGCAGTTCGCGATAGACGGTGCGGAAGCTCTCGCTGTCCATCTCCTTGACGTGTACATAGGCCAGCTGGCCATTGGACAGGCTGTCCACCAAGGCGCGGTTGCGGTCCACCCAGCGTTTGTAAAGCAGTTCCGTTTGCTCGCCCTTGCTGATGGCCTTGACGGTAACGTCAAAGCGCTTCTTGGTCTTGGGGTTGTACACGTTGACGCGGATGGGCTTGCCGGCCTTGCCGTCGAGCATCCAGTTATAGTCCACTCCAGCCGGGATGCTGTTGCCGTCAATGGCCTCGATGATGCATCCGGCGGTCACGCCCGTCTTCTTCACGTCGAAGGGGCCGCGCTTGATGACTTCCTCGATACGCAGGCCGTCGCCCTGATAGGTGTCGTCCAAGAAGAGGCCCAGGGCGGCAGTCTTCAGTGCCGGTCCCTCGGGGTTGTAGCGGGCACCGGTGTGCGAGCCGTTGAGCTCGCCCAGCATCTCGCTGAGCATGTCGCGGAAGTCGTAGTTGTTGTTGATGTAGGGCAGGAAGCGCTTGTAGTTGTCGCGGTAGCCTTCCCAGTCCACGCCGTGGATGTCCTCGACGTAGAATTTGTCCTTGACCTGTTGCCAGATGTGGTTGAAGATGTATTCCCTCTCCTCATAGGGGCGGTAGTTGAAGTTGGCCTCGTAGCTGATTGCCTCGGGTTTGCCCTTGGCCAGGTCGATCTTCTGGATGCCCTTGCCGGTGCACAGGAACAGGTTCTTGCCGCCCTTGTCGGCCATCATTTGGCCTCCGCCCACGCCTTTGAGGACGATTTCGGTCTTGTTCTCGCGCAGGTCGTGTTTCCACAGGTCCATGCCGCCCTCGAAGGCTGCTTGATAGTACAATGTGTCGCCGCCCTTGGAGAGCACGTAGTCGCCCAGGCGCGATGAGTTCACCGTCAGGCGCGCGATGCGGTCGCGGCAGTTCTCCAGGTCAAATTGCAGGGCGGGAACAGCGGGCTTGTCCTCGGTGGCGCCTTTTTTCTTTTTATTGTCTTTCTTCTTGGTTTTCTGATCGGCCTTTGCCTTGTCGGCCTCTTTCTTTTGCTCTTTTTCGGCTTCTTCACGCAGGACTTTCTCCTCCTTGGTCATGCGGAAGCGCTCGTAGGCGTCCAGGTCAAAGAACATGATGTACACGTCGTCCTCGGTGCCCCAGCTGCCATGGCTGCGGTAGCCGGCACGGTCGCTGGTGAAAATCATCGCTTTGCCGCCGAGCACCCACTTGGCGTTGCCCTCGTTGTAGCCGCTCTCGGTCAGGTTGTGCACCTCGCCGTTGCCGCTGGCATTGACCAGAGCGACGTCCTGGCTGTTCCAACCGCCTTCGCCGATGTAGGACGAGAGCAGCCAGCGGCTGTCGGGACTCCATTCATACCACACGTCGCCGTCGCTGTAGGAATAGATGTACTTGCCGTCCATCAATGTGCGCACGGCCTTGCTTTTCACGTCAACGGCGCGCAGGGTGGCACGATCCTCAAGGAAGGCCACGCTCTTGCCGTCGGGGCTGTAGGCGGGCTGGATGCTGGTGTGGCCCGTGTTGGTCAGTTGCTCCTCGACCAGGTCGGTGGCATAGGTGAACAGTTTCTCGTCCTTGTTCTTGATGCTGGTCTGGTAGATGCTCCACATGCCGCCCCGCTCACTGTCATAGACGATGCTGCGTCCGTCGGGCGAGAAGTCGATGGTGCGCTCCTGCTCGGGGGTGTTGGTCACCTGCTTGGTGGTCTTGTAGTCCACCGAGGTCACATACACGTCGCCGTGCATCACAAAGGCCACTTCCTTGCCGCTGGGTGACACGCTGATGGCGGTGGCGCCGTTGGACTTGATTTGGCGTATTAGTTCCTTATCGTTGCAGTCGGCATTGACGGTAATGTCCACACGCTGGGGCTCACCGCCCTCGCGCAGGGTGAAGATTTCGCCGTTGTAGCCGTAGCACAGGGTGCCGTTGTTGGCAACAGAGAGGAAACGCACGGGGTTGTCCTTGTGGCGGGTGAGTTGAACAGCCTTGTCGCCGATGGTGTTTTTATAAACGTTGAACGTGCCGTCCTGCTCGCTCAGGTAGTAGTAAGACTTGCCGTCGGGCGCCCAGCGCGGGGTGCGGTCCTCGCCGTTGAAGTCGGTGAGCTTGGTGAACTGGCCGTCGCGTTTCAGCCACACGTCGCGCGTGATGGACGAGGTGTGGTGCTTGCGATAGGGATCCTCATAGCCCTTGATGTCGTGGTAGAGGATGTCGCCGTTGGCATTGACGCTCAGGTCCTGCATGGGCAGTGCCGAGAACAGGCGCGCACGGCCGCCGCTGGTACTCACCTGATAGACCTGGGGGAACGAGCGGCTGGCAAACAGGATGGACTGGGCCGTGGGCATATTGGTAGCCTCGAACAGCACCGTGCCGTCGTTGAGGAAGCACAGGGGCGTCTCGTTGCCGCTGTCGGTGGTCAGGCGCTTGGGCGTGCCGCCGTCCTTGTTGATGAGGTACACGTCAAGGCTTCCCTCGCGGGCCGAGGCAAAGGCAATGCTGCGGCTGTCGGGGCTCCACACGGGGTAGGCGTCATAGGCCGCATTGGTGGTCACCTGATGGGCCATTCCACCCTGGACAGGTACAGTAAATAAGTCCCCCTTGTAGGAGAACGCGATGGTCTGCCCGTCGGGCGAGATGGCGCTAAAGCGCATCCACAACGGGTTGGTTTGTGCTGTGGCACCGATGGCCAGCAGCACGGCGGCAATCGCCGCAAGATTTCTCTTGATGCTCATTTTTATGTTAAGTCTAGTTATTAGTTTGTCGCAAAGATACATAAAAACCATGAATCGCCCTTTCATATATGAAAAAATGACATTATCTTTGCCCATGATCAAAGGTGCGGCCTGTTTTTGTGAAACGCGAATTTTTACAATTTTTGTGATTGGTAAAACGCGGTATTTTACAAGTTGGATGCCTGTATCGATGATGGTCGTACTTCAGATTTTCGCTGAATTTTTGAAGTAGTACTTCAGATTTTCGCTGAATTTTTGAAGTAGTACTTCAGATTTTCTGCATTTTTCTTGTTTGTTTGCCCTTTCAGTAGTAAATTTGCCGCAACAATTAATGAATAGCTATGCTCGAACGGATATTAAAACTAGAAGAAGTCCAAGAAGACAGCTTATTCCTTTGGGGATCAAGGCAAACAGGAAAAAGCACCCTATTAAAGATGCTCTTTCCTGACGCAACGGTTTATGACCTGTTGAAAAGTGATGTACGCATGGCGCTACAGATGCGCCCTGCTTTGCTTCGTGAAGAGTGCGAGTTGCTGGAAGACGGTGAGCTGGTCATTATTGACGAGGTGCAGAAAGTGCCCTCTCTGCTTGACGAAGTTCATTGGCTTATTGAGAATAAAGGTTTGAGGTTCATCCTAAGCGGTTCCAGTGCACGCAAACTGCGTCGCAGTGGAGCCAATCTGCTTGGCGGCAGGGCATTGCGGAGGACTTTGTTCCCTCTTGTTAGTGCTGAAATTCCTGACTTTGATCTCAACAGGGCTTTAAACAACGGAATGTTACCTCGCCATTATCTGGTAGAGAATCCTTCAATGAGGATACAGTCCTACATAGGTGACTATCTGCAACAGGAGATTGTCGAAGAAGCCATTGTCCGGCGCTTGGACTCTTTTACCCGTTTCTTGCAGGTTGCCGCATTGAGCAACAGTGAAATTGTAAATTATACCAATATTGCCCAGGAATGTGGCATCTCGTCCAAGACGGTCAAAGAGTATTTCGCTATTCTGGAAGAGACCATGCTGGGGTTTTATCTGCCGTCTTATGCTCGTGTTGTCAAGCGCAGGGTTATTCAGTCGCCCAAATTCTATTATTTTGATGTTGCCATACCCAATCACTTGTTAAAGCGAGTTCCTCTGCAGCCGGGTACAGACATCTATGGGCATGCTTTGGAGCATTTCGTGATACAAGAATTAAGGGCGTATATCTCTTACAAGCATCCAGATAAGTCCTTATCTTATTGGCACACTTTAGACAACAAGTATGAGGTGGATGCCGTCATCGGTCAGGCCGAGGTGGGTGTTGAGGTGAAATCTTCTAAAAACGTCACTTCAAGTGATACCAAAGGATTAAAAGCCTTTAGCGAAGAGTATCCCGACGCGAAACTGTACCTGCTTTCGATGGAAGAGCGCCCCCGCAAACAGGGCAACTTAGAAATCTGGCCAGTCGAGCAATTCCTAAAACGCCTATGGAACAACCAGATCATCTAGCCGCTTCCAGACTTTTTACTATATTTGCAAGGAATTAACAATAATGTCTGGTAAACGAAATGTCACTTTGGCGTAAACTCATAGGCCGTAAAGATACCGATGATTCAATCAACTTCATCGGCAAGCGTGGTGATAATGCACATGATGCATCAAAATATGCCATAGTTGATGTTGAAGTTGGATGGCAAGATCACAAGATACATGATATTGGAGCACTCAAGCATGATGATGCCATCTATCATGGTGCATCTGTGACGGAACTCGTTGGTTTCCTGAATGATGTGGATTATATATGTGGCCACAATATCATCCATCATGATGCAAAATATCTTTTTGGAGACAAGCGGCACAACTGGATTTTGGTTGATACGTTATATATGTCTCCACTTCTTTTCCCAACTCGTCCTTATCATCGACTTTTGAAGGATGATAAACTGGTAGATGACCAGATGAACAATCCGGTCAATGATTCCAAAAAGGCAAAAGACTTGCTACTGGATGAAATTGAGTGTTGGAATTCATTGCCAGATGCAAAACGCTGGATATTCGCAACATTGCTCAAAGGGAAAAAAGAATTTGATGGTTTTCTCGACATGGCTCGTGCCGACGGCTATGATGGCAACTTGGCCGACTTGATAAAATCTGTCTATCGAGGCTGCATCTGCGAGCATGCAGATATTGACATGCTGCTTAAACAGTATCTCGTTGAATTGTCCTATGCACTTTCCCTCGTAGATACCACTGATTATCGTTCGATAACACCCCGATGGGTCATCTACAATTATCCGGCTGTGGAGTTTGTGATCAGGGCACTTCGTCATCATCATTGTAAAGAGGGTTGCACCTATTGCAATAGTCAGTTAGATATTCATCACAATCTTGACGTTTTCTTCGGATTCAAGCAATTCAGGACTTTTGAAGGTGAAAACCTCCAAGAAACAGCAGTTCAAGCAGCAGTCGATGGTGACTCGTTATTGGCCATTTTCCCGACAGGAGGTGGAAAATCATTAACCTTCCAATTACCGGCCTTGATGGAAGGCCGAACAGTTCATGGCTTAACAGTTGTTATCTCACCACTGCAGTCTTTAATGAAAGACCAAGTTGACAATCTTGCAGAGCGTGGTATCGTTGATGCAGTGACTATTAATGGCCTACTGGATCCAATAACCAGAGCATTGTCTATACAACGGGTGCAAGATGGAGATGCGTCATTACTATACATATCTCCAGAGATGCTGAGGTCAAAAACCATCGAAAAAATTCTGATGTCTCGCAATGTGGTGAGATTTGTGATCGATGAAGCTCACTGTTTCTCATCATGGGGGCAGGATTTCAGAGTCGATTACCTATATATCGGGAAGTTCATCAGCGAGTATCAAAAAAAGAAAAGAATTACCCGTCCCATTCCCGTATCCTGCTTCACTGCTACGGCAAAGCAAAAAGTCATCCAGGACATTTGTGATTATTTCAAGAAATCATTGGATATTGACCTAAAACTCTTTGCCTCAACTGCAACAAGAACAAATTTGCGGTATTCTGTCATACATGCTGATACTGACGCAGATAAATATGTAAAACTCAGGCAACTCGTAACAGAGCATCGGTGCCCGACAATCATTTATGTGTCACGTACGAGGCGCACCATAGAACTTGCCACAAAATTATCACGAGACGGATTAAAGGCACTGCCCTTTAATGGCAAGATGAATGCTGATGAAAAGACGGCAAACCAAGATGCCTTTATGAAGGATCAGGTCGGGATTATAGTAGCAACCTCAGCCTTCGGTATGGGTGTCGACAAGAAGGATGTGGGACTTGTAATCCATTATGATATTTCCGATTCATTGGAGAATTATGTTCAAGAGGCTGGACGAGCAGGTCGAGACCCCCAACTGAATGCCCGCTGCTTTGTTCTATATAGTGACAACGACTTAGACAAACACTTCATATTACTTAATCAGACAAAACTCAGTATCAGCGAAATCCAGCAGGTCTGGAGAGCGGTTAAGGGGCTAACCAAACAACGAAAGAGGGTTTGCTGTTCCGCTCTTGAAATTGCACGTCAAGCTGGTTGGGATGATACGGTTTCGGATATAGAGACTAGAGTTCGGACGGCATTGTCAGCCCTGGAGCAAGGCGGTTATCTGGAGAGAGGTAATAATGTCCCCCATGTATATGCTACAGGCATCACAGTCAAGAATATGGATGAGGCTAGACGCAGGATTTCGGACTCTGCCTTATTTTCAAATGATGAAATTGAGAAAGCTGTAAGAATTATAAAATCACTGATTTCTCAAAAATATATTGCTAAAGCTCAAGATGCAGAGGCTGAATCCCGCATTGATTATTTGGCTGATATTCTCGCTCTCAGCAAAGCCGAGGTCGTTTCTGCAGTAGAGAGAATGCGACAGGAAGGAATATTGGCAGACAGTAAGGATATTTCGGCCTATCTCAGGGATGCTGGAGATTCAGAGCGGAAGTCACGACAACTTCTTGATTATTTCTCAAAACTTGAGCAATTCATTCTTAGCCATATACCAGACGGGTCTTTACACACGTCATGTAAACAGTTGAATGAAGATGCGTTGAATGAAGGCATCACGCATTCCAAGGAAAAAGATATCAGAACATTGCTTTACTTTCTGACCGTAAAGGGTTATACTCGAAAGAAGGAGGATTCTGCACGCAACATGGAAATCTCCAGGCAAATGGATATGGAAACGACGACTAGCCGTTTTGAGAAACGTTTATTGATCAGTCGCTTTACGATAGAATGGCTTTATAAATTGGTGGCTGAAATACCTGCTGAAAAACAGCAAGATAGCGCAGTTCAGTTCTCTATTGTCGAACTACTGGATGATATAAAAACGAGTCAACAATCACTTTTTGTTAATGCCAGTGAATTCATGATTGAGGACGTGGAAGAGGCGCTACTATATCTTTCTAAAATAGGTGCTTTGAAGCTGGAAGGCGGTTTCCTTGTTCTCTATAATGCAATGGATATCCGTCGGATAAAAGACACTAAGTCGAGATATAGGGCTGACGATTACCGAATGCTGAATGAATTCTATAAGCAGAAAATCCAGCAAGTTCACATCGTGGGAGAGTATGCCAACCTTATGGTTAAGGACTACGATGCAGCGTTGCAGTATGTTCAAGATTATTTTCAGATGGATTACAAAAAATTTATCGGAAAATACTTTAAGGGTGAACGTGTGAACGAGATACAACGCAATTTGACACCAGACAAATATTCACAGTTATTTGGGCAATTGTCTAAACGACAAATGGAAATCATATCAGATAAGGAATCCAGATGTATTGTCGTGGCGGCAGGCCCAGGTAGTGGCAAAACCCGAGTTCTTGTTCATAAACTTGCCTCTTTGTTATTACTCGAAGATGTGAAACATGAACAATTGCTGATGTTGACTTTCTCTAGAGCCGCTGCAACTGAATTCAAGCAACGACTTATGGGATTGATAGGCAATGCTGCTCATTTTGTTGAGATTAAGACATTTCATTCTTATAGCTTTGATTTGTTGGGCCGGGTGGGAAATCTTGATGACGCCAAGAGTATAGTTGCAGATGCGGCCCAAATGATTAGTCAGGGGGAAGTAGAGCCTAGCAAGATCGGTAAAACAGTATTAGTGATTGATGAAGCTCAAGACATGAGTCACGAGGAATATGCCCTGGTGAAAGCACTAATGGACCGTAATGAAGACATGCGTGTGATTGCTGTTGGCGATGACGACCAGAACATATTTGACTTCCGTGGGTCTAATTCCGAGTACTTATATAGGCTGACGCAGGAATCGGGAAGCAAGTTTGTGGAAATGACCGAGAACTATCGCAGTTCAAGGCATGTAGTCAATTTTGCAAATGCATTTGCAAGAAGAATTCATCATCGCATAAAAAGCACTCCTATTATTTCAATGAAAGATGATGATGGCTGGGTGCAAGTGACTTATCACACGTCTAAGGTCATATATGAGCCTCTTGTGAAAGATTTGGCTATGAATCAGTCTAAGGGTATTTCCTGTGTCCTTACTCAAACTAATGAAGAAGCGGTAACTTTAGTGGCGCTTATGCAGCGGCGAGGCATTAACTGCAAGTTGGTTCAGTCGATGGATGGTTTCCGATTCTGGAATTTAGCTGAAGTTAAATATTTCATAAAGTATATTGATAAACGGTCTTCTACTCCTCTCATACCTGAGGCGCTATGGGGAAAGGCGAAGCAGGAAACATTAGCTGTTTATGAAAAGAGCCAATGCCTTTCATACGTTAAACGTTGCCTCAAATTGTTTGAGGAGACTAATAAGGTGAAATACATCGGGGATTTCAAATCTTTTGTATTTGAATCATCGGCCGAGGACTTCTGTGATTTTTCTGATAGTAATGTCATAGTGTCAACAATTCATAAAGCAAAAGGCAAGGAGTTTGATGATGTCTATATGTTGATTTGCGATCACTATGCAGTTGATGATAGCCTAATGCGTCGCTTTTATGTAGGAATGACACGAGCTAAAAAACGGCTTTTCATACACACCAATTGCAATTATTTTGAGCGGTCTGGAGCTGATAGGTATGTTGTTGACCAACAATCGTATCCTTTACCTGACGAGGTGGTTCTGCAACTTTCACATAGGGACGTGAATCTTGGCTTTTTCAAATCGCGAAAACGTGAAATATTGAACTTGCGGAGTGGTGATGAATTGAAATGTGACGGAGTTACTTTTTTTGACAAAGAAAACCGACCGATGGCCATGATGTCCTCAAAGATGCAGTCCACGATGTCTCAATGGAAAGAGAAAGGTTATGACATAAAGTCGTCATCTATTCGGTTTATAGTGGCTTGGAAGCCCAAAGACGCGCCAAAAGAGGAAAAGGAGAGTGCGGTTTTATTACCGGATATCGTCTTGTCACGTAAAATTGACAAAATTGATACGCAACAATAAAATATGGATATTGAGGGATTTAGGGAATATTGCTTGTCGTTGCCGGGGGTGAGTGAGGGTACTCCTTTTGAGAAGTTCTCGAGGGGGAAGTTCACGATACTGGTGTTCTATGTGTGCGGGCACATGTTCTGCTACTTCAATATCGACGATTTTTCCTCGATTACCGTCAAGTGCGACCCTGCCGAGATGGTTGAGCTCAAAGAGCGTTACCAGGCCATCGGCGAGCCTTTTAACGGGGACAAACGGTATTGGGTCAGTATCCAGCTGGGGCAGGACGTGCCGGATGACGAAGTCAGAGCATTGGTCACCAAATCCTACCATTTGGTAGCAAATAAATACAGATAAAAGATGACGGCAAAAGAAATCATTGGCTATATGGAGACGCTGCGCGATGAGGAGCAGCGTCAGGGCTTGATGCGCTTTTTCAAGACAGGTAAGGGCGAATATGGCGAGGGCGACGAGTTCTTGGGCCTGAAAGTGCCGCAGACGAGAGCCGTTGTCAAGCTGGTCACCGACCTGCCGCTGCACGAGATACCTGAACTGCTGGCGAACCGTTATCATGAGGTGCGGCTCTGCGGGTTCCTCCTGCTCGTCTGGCGGTTTGAGAAGCTGGCCACCAAGCGTCTGGCTGATGATGCTGCGGCCATCAGTGGCCGTGATGAAATCGTGTCGATGTATCTGGACCATGCCGAGCAGGCCAACAATTGGGATCTGGTGGACTTGTCCGCTCCCAAGATTCTGGGCCGCTGGCTGATGCTCCCCACCGCCCTGGGCGACAAAACCGCCATCATCGACGCGCTTGCTCATAGCGATAACCTGTGGCGGCAACGCATGAGCATGGTGTGCACCTGGACGACTTCCAGGCAGGGCGACCCCTCGTGGTGTCTGCGCTATGCCCAGCTGCACCTGAATCATCCCCATGATCTGATGCACAAGGCCGTGGGATGGATGCTGCGCGAGATGGGCAAGCAGGTGAGCATGGATCTGCTGCGTGATTTTCTCGAACTTCATGTCCATGAGATGCCGCGCACGGCTTTGCGTTATGCCATCGAAAAGATGTCTGATGACGAACGTAAATACTGGATGGCAAGATAATCATTGATAGAAAAAGGTTTAAAGGATAAAAACAGATGAAACGATTGATTTTTTGCTTTATGGCTATGTTGAGTGTAGTGGGCATGACAGCCCAGAGTGTGTATGAAAACGAGGTGATCAACAACATCATGGCACGCCGTTCGGTGCGCCAGTATCTTGATAAGCCCGTTGAGCATGAACTGTTGGAAGTCGTGGTGCGCGCCGGCATCAATGCGCCCAGCGGCATGAACCGCCAGCCGTGGATTGTGCGCGTGGTCGAGGACCAGCAGCTGATTGCCGATGTCACCGAGATTTACAAGCAGGAGAACCCCGACCAGGTGAAGCGTGATGCCCATTTCAAGAATATGTTCCGCAACGCACCTAACCTCATCTGCGTCTGCACTCCCGCCAAGGGTGGGGGAGAAGTGGATGCCGGTCTGCTGGGTGAGAACATGATGTTGGCCGCACAGTCGCTGGGCTTGGGCACCTGCTGCCTGGGTGGCCCCGTGCGCTTCCTGCTGGCCAATGAGAAGTGCAAATTCTTCCTTGACCGTCTTGACATCCCCGAGGACTACAAACTCAACTACATCATCGCCATCGGCTACCCCGCTGAGAAGCCCGAAGCCAAGCCCCGCGACGAGTTCAAGGTGAAATATATCAAGTAACGCGATGAGTGACAATAAGCAACAGTTGGCGCGCATCCGTCAGATGGAGCGTCGCCTCAATCGTGCCTCGGCGGCCGTGAAGCGCCTCGAGGCCGCCCTCGACAAGTGGGAGGCCGCCCAAGAGGCAATCGCTGCCCTCAACGGGTACTACGGCAGCGACCTGTGGAAACAGGACCTGGCCGACGACGAGGCCGGCCGCCTGCCCGCCGACCTCAAGCGTGGCGTCCTGAGCGAAGACGGCATCTGGGACCTCCTCAACGATGCCCGTGAAGTTGCCGACCGCCTGAAAAAGGGAAAATAGGGACGGTTCTTTTGATGTACTTTTGATGTAAAACGGGGTATGAATCCAGTAGCTATCCGACTTCTCAACCAGCAGCTTGCCGCGCCGCAGTTCTGCGATCCCGCTCAGGTGGTCAGCCACATGGGCGCCATTCAGGCACAGGAATACCGCATGATGCGCTGGGCGGTGGCAATGCGCACGCGCAAACCGTCGGCACGGGCTTTCAAGGCGGCTTTCGATGACGGACGGATTATCCGTCTGCACTTGATGCGTGGCACATGGCAGCTGGTTGCGGCTGATGACTATTGGTGGATGCTCGACCTGTGTGCCCCCAAGGCCATCGCCGTCACCCGCGGCTGGATGAACAGCAACAGAATCACTATTCCCGACACGGAACTGATGAGCATCAGGGATGTGCTGGTCCAGACCGCTGCCGATAAGGGGAGCGTGACTAAAGAGGACATCGTCCAGGCTCTAGCCGAGCGGGATATCAGTATGGATGTCCATAGGCTGTCCTATCACATACGCATGGCCGAGCTATCGGGGACTCTGTGCAGTGGTGACCTGTTGCCCATGAAGGCCACCTATGCCTTGGCGGCCGATAAAGTGGGGCCGCGAAACGCCATCGACCGTGAAGAGGCCCTGATGCGCTTTGCCCGTAACTATTTCCAAAGCCGCCAACCGGCCACGCTCGAGGACTTCGTGTGGTGGTCGGGGCTGAACATCGGCGACTGCCGCAAGGGCATTGCCTTGTTGGGCAACACGATTCACGCCGTGAAGTGGAAGGGCCGGGAATTCTATCTGACGGATGACTGCCGCACGCGGGGTTTCCGCAAGGGCAAATGCTTCCTGATTCCCCCTTACGATGAATACCTCATTGGTTACAAAAGCCGCGACATCGTCCTCGCAACGGAGCACACCCATCGAGCCCACAACAACAGCGGCATCTTCCAGCCCATCATCGCCCACGACGGCATTATCTGCGGCAATTGGGCACCTTTCAAGGACGATTGCCAGACGCGGTTTTTCGATGGCGAACCGGCTGCGGCCGCCATTTATGAAGCCTGGCAGCAGTATCAACAATTCAAGTCAAGATAAAGTTTTTATGAGGTTGTTGCAAAACTCATTAGACACAACTATAAATCGGCCTACGGCCGAGAAATTAAACCCTAACTTTGCAGCGATGAAAGTTTTTTCGTCAAACTATCATCGCTGCACGGCTTTTATTACCTTTGTTGTATGAAGGTAATGATTGACCGCCGGGGAGACAATCAATTAATTAAGCTAGGTTCACACCCTATATTTTGCCATTGGCCTCCCCGGATTTTATTAGTTGAAAGTCAATTAGGAAGTTAGGTTTTAAGCCTATTTAGGGTAGTAACTCCCAACTAATTGCGGTCAATCAAAAATCAAAGTAACACCGCAAAGTTATGAAAAAGTATTTTATCGGCATTGATGTTTCTAAAGAAACTGTTGACGTGAGTTTCGTTGAGTCGGATTTCCAGCGTCAGCCGGAGTATCTGGCACAGTACCCTAACGGAAAGAAAGGCTATCGCTCGATGGTCCGTGACCTGAGGCTGGCACTGCGCGGCACCAGCAGCGGGCAGTGGCTGTTCTGCTGCGAGACCACTGGCGCCTACGACCGACAGATGTGCCACTGGCTGACCGAGCATGGTATGCATGTCTGGCGCGAGAGTGCGTTGCAGATCAGGCAGAGCCTGGGCATCCGCCGCGGCAAGAACGACAAGGCGGACTCGATGGCAATAGCCGACTATGCCCGACGTCATCACGACAAGGCCAACTTGTTCGAGCTCCCTGACAAAGAACTGGCAGCATTGAAAGACCTGTTCCTGTACCGTCAGACCCTGGTGGACAAACTCAAGGGAGTCAAGAACCGTCTGAAAGCGCAAAAGAGCCAAGGTCAGGCCGCAAGCCCGGCTGCCAAATTTATCCGCCGTGACGCCAATAGCGAATTAAGGCGGCTTGAGCGTAGCATTGCCGAATGTGAGAAGGCCATGAAGGAGGTGATCAGTTCTGATGAGCAACTGCAGAGGAACTACGAGCTCGTGAAATCCATCAAAGGCTTCGGCCTGGTGGTCACTGTCGCACTGATCGTCTTTTCGGGCAACTTCCAGGTTGTACCGACGGCCAACAAGATGGCCACCTATTGCGGTGTGGCCTCGTTCCGCAACATATCGGGAACTACACTCGACTCGAGACAGGACGTGAGGCATTTGAGCAACCTGCGGCTCAAGGGAGTGCTCACCATGGCAGCAAGAACCGCCATCCGGCACGATGATGCCATGAGGCAATACTATCAACGGAAGATAGCGCAGGGGAAACAGCACGGCGTGGTCATCAATAACGTCAAGAATAAACTCCTCCACATAGCCTACGCATTAGTGAGAAACGGCCAGGACTATCAGTCTGGGCACGTGATAAATGGTGAAGCAGCTTGAACGCGTTAGCCCATAAACTATGAAAAACACATCGGGGAGCGCTTAGCGGCAAGGGGCAGAGCCCCGACGAGCGTTTCAAGCGGCATATTAGTTGACTTTTGTGCCGGATTCAATACTATTGCACATTTTGAAGAAAATTTTCATCAAAATACTTGCATAATAACTTAGGAAGCAAAAATTTGTATATAATTCAATCAAAACAATTATTTATTCTGATTTTATTAATGATTTTGTTTAATTTTTCGAGCGAAGCTCGATTAAATCTTTCAGGCGTGAGTTTGACAACAGTCTCCTGATGTCAGTCGATGCGGGTAATCTTGGCACCGATGGCGTTGAGGCGTTCTTCAATCCTGGTGTAACCACGGTCAATCTGCTCGATGTGGTCGATGCGGCTCACGCCATCGGCGCTCATGGCGGCGATCAGCATGGCAATGCCGGCACGGATGTCGGGCGAGACCATGTGGTTTGCCCGCAGACGGATGTGGTGGTCATGGCCGATAACGACGGCGCGGTGCGGGTCACACAGGATGATTTGGGCGCCCATATCAATGAGTTTGTCCACAAAGAAGAGGCGGCTCTCGAACATCTTTTGATGAATCAGGATGCTGCCATTGGCCTGGGTGGCGACCACCAGCATCACACTCAACAGGTCGGGTGTGAGGCCCGGCCAAATCGCATCGGCCAGCGTCAGGATGGAACCATCCATGAAACGCTCCACCTCATAGTGCTCCTGACGAGGGATGAACATGTCGTCACCCCGCTTTTCCAGTTTCAAGCCCAGCCGGCGGAAGCTGTAGGGGATGATTCCCAAGTTTTCCCAAGACACGTTCTTGATGGTCAGTTCACTGCCCGTCATGGCTGCCATGCCAATGAAGCTGCCCACCTCAATCATGTCGGGGAGAATACGGTGACGGGCCCCGTGCAAAGCATCCACACCCTCGATGGTCAGCAGGTTGGAGGCAATGCCCGTGATTTTTGCTCCCATCTGGTTCAGCATCCGGCACAGTTGCTGAACATAAGGCTCACACGCTGCGTTATAGATGGTCGTGGTACCCCGTGCCATTACAGCGGCCATCACGATGTTGGCCGTGCCGGTCAGGGATGCCTCGTCGAGCAGCATATAGGTTCCTTGCAGCGGGCCTTGGGTCTCAAACCGATAGGCCTTCTTCTCGCTATCGAAAGTGTAGCTTGCCCCCAGGTTACAGATGCCCCGAAAATGGGTGTCGAGGCGTCGCCGTCCAATCTTGTCGCCTCCAGGATTGGCAAAATACATCTTGCCCAATCTGCTCAGCAGCGGACCGATCAGCATGACGGAACCCCTCAACCGGGCACATTTTGTCATGAAGTCCTGGCTCTCGATAAAACCGGTGTTGATTTGTTCTGCCTTGAAACTGTAGGTGCTATTGCCCAAACTCTTGACGATAACGCCCATATCACCGAGCAGGTGAATCAGGTTATTCACGTCCAGGATGTCAGGGACGTTCTCGATGACTACCTCGTCGGTTGTCAGCAGCGTTGCGCAAATCACCTGCAACGCTTCGTTTTTTGCTCCTTGAGGTATGATTTCGCCGTGCAGGCGGTGGTTTCCTTCTACGATAAAAGATGCCATATTGTTTTTAAGTGTATTAGATGTAATTGACTTCGGGATTGAGTGGTATGTGGAATTTCTCGAATACGCTTTGCCTGATCATGTCGGCCAGCTCCATGATGTCGGCGGGTGTTGCCTGATGTACATTCACAATAATCAGCGGCTGTTTTTCATATACTCCTGCTCCGCCATGGCGCTTGCCTTTCCATCCGCATTGCTCGATGAGCCATGCGGCAGGGATCTTTACTTGGTTTTCATCGACCACATAGTGGGGCACATCGGTATAACGGGCCGCCAGTTGGTGATAGGTCTCAGTGGATACAACCGGATTCTTGAAAAAGCTGCCCGCACTGCCCAGTTCTGCAGGTTCGGGGAGTTTGGACTGCCGTATGGCAATCACCGCATCGCGGATGGCCTGTGCCGTGGGCGCCACGCCCGGTTTCTTGAACTCCTGTAACGGGCCGTAGTCCAAATGGACAAGAGGAAGGGCTGAAAGGCTGAAGACCACCGCCGTGACAATGTATTGTCCCTTCAGGCGGTTCTTGAAGATGCTGTCGCGATATCCAAATTCACATTCCGTTGCTTGAAAGACCCGTCGCCTGCCCGTGGCTACCTCGATGGTTTCCACCTCACGGATGATGGATTCCACTTCCACGCCATAGGCTCCGATGTTCTGGATGGCCGTTGCACCGACTTCGCCAGGGATGTAGGACAGATTCTCGGACCCGTAAATGTTGTTTCGGGCCATTTCGGCGCAGAAGTCATCCCATATAGTCCCTGACCCAGCGCGGACAACCACTTCCCCGCTGTCACGGGAAAGGTATTCGATGAACCGGATGTCGGAGTGTAGTACGGTACCCTCAAAATCCCGTGTAAACAGCAGATTACTGCCACTGCCGATGTGCAGGATGCGTTGGCCGTCGCGCCTGAGGTTTGCCAAAATCTCAATCAGTTCATCAACAGATTTGTAGCTGATGAACTGCTCTGCTTTGACATCAAGCCCGAAGGTGTTGTGCTTGAGCAGTGAGTATTGATGCTGAAAGGTGATAGGCATGGACTTGTCTTTCATTGATGCATTGATTTAAGGCTGCAAATTTAGTGCAAGCTGAGAGATTTGCCAAATTTATTTGAGCAAATCCAAGGCGCCGCCTGAATTATTCAGCCGAGGTGGTGAGCTGTATATGCCTCGGTAGGTTGACCGTGCTTGCGCACGGGAAATTAACCAAATTTTTAATTAAAATTAATTGGTACTCGATCCAGGTTTAGTAATCATGATTGGTTGTTATTTGTAGAAAAGCTGTATTTTTGCATTGATGTTCAATAGTACTACGCATTAAGGATTGAATTATGACATTGCTAGAAGCCATTCAGGCCCGACATAGTGTGAGGGCATATCAGGGGCAACCGTTAAGTGATGCGGATGCGCGTGCGTTGCAAGAAAAAATAGATGCGTTGAACCGTGAGGGGAGGCTGCACATCCAGTTGATAAGGAACGAGCCGAAAGCATTCCAGGGGACGCTGGCCAAGTACGGCAAGTTCCGTGGAGTGACCGACTACCTCGTTATGGCAGGCGCCAAGGCTGATGACCTGGACGAGCGCATCGGCTACTACGGCGAGCAACTGGTATTGTTTGCCCAAACCATTGGGCTGAACACTTGTTGGGTGGGACTCAGTTATACAAAAGTGCCAGGGACCTACGTCCTGAATGAGGGCGAAGTCATCAAGGCCTATATCGCCATTGGCTACGGGGAAACGCAGGGCGTGTCTCACAAGATCAAGCGCATCGACCAGGTGAGCAACGTTAGCGAAGGCACTCCCGAATGGTTCCGCCACGGTGTCGAAGCTGCCCTATTGGCCCCCACGGCAGTGAATCAGCAAAAATTCTCGTTTGAATTCCTGCCAGCCGAGGACGGCCAACTGCCCCGCGTGCGCACGAAGAAAGGCTTATCGCTGATTGGCTACACCCACATAGACCTGGGCATCGCCAAATACCACTTCGAACTCGGCGCTGGCAAAGACAACTTCCGCTGGGCATAATACAACAATAAAAAAAGGAAAACAACAAATACAATAAATACAAGGGCTTCCGCACTCTGGATATTAAAAACAACTCAAACAACTTTTTTATTATGTTGTTTGAGTTGTTTAAGTTGTCTTTAATTATAGCTATGGTTTATATTTATAGTACTTATCGTTTTCTTTTTAGTGCGTTGTCGTTGTGGGGGTTACATGGATGTGCGTTGTTGGAGTGATTGGCGCATGCGCAGGACTTCATGGATATTGCCGAAGAAGGAGGTGATGCCAACGGTCATCATCAATGAGATGGCACTGACGGTGATTAATCGGGAGTTGCTGCAAAGCCATTCCAGGACAAAGATGTTGTGCGTGTCGAAATTGAAGAGAGGGGCATCGGTCGGTGATGCGAGTAGGTAAGCGATGGCAATACCTCCAACAACAAGTCCTGCTAGGAAAGCAACAACCACAGCCATCTTGTAACGACGGATAGTCGCCTCCTGGTGTTGTTTGATATACTCCACTGCGTCCAGGCGTTTGGTGAGTGAGGCCATGAAGGCGTCACTGTCGTTGAATTTGGCTTTTAGTTTGTCACGTCCCCGTGAGAGTTGTTGTTTGACTGCTCCTTCCGATGTATCGGTAATGACTGCGATCTCCTTGATGCTGTAGCCGTTCAGGTAAAACAGCGTGATGGCCGAGCGTTCCTTGGGCGGCAGGGTGCGCAGGGCAAGGTAGAGGTCCTGATGTTCAAAGGAAGAATCGGCCTCGTTGCCGCCGAAGAGCGTGCGGGCCTCATCGATGCTGTCCATCGTGCGGCAACTTGCCTTGTCGTTGAGGAAAGTGTTGTAGGCAATCTTGAAGAGCCACGAGCAGAACTTGCCTTCGTCACGATAACCCGCCAGCGAGAGGTAGGCCTTGACCAAGGCATCCTGGGCCAGGTCGTCGGCATCATCCTTCTTGCCGCAGCACAGGGCGAGCAAGAAACCTCGCAGGGCCTCTTGCTCACGTTCCACATGCGCTATGAAGTCTTCGCGGGTCACAGGTTACGCTTGCTCAGTCACACTCTTCTCCTCGGCCTCTATCTCCTTGGCGAGCATCTTCTTACCTACACCGTAATTGACAAGAAATGCAATGCCTACTCCAAGGGCTGCCAGGCCAAAGCAGACGGCTGTCATGGGGTCATCGGTGCCGCCAAGATGATTAGTACCAAGATAGATACCAAAGCCTATCAATCCAATACCGAGCAGTGTGGTGAGGCATCCCCACAGCAGTTTCGTGAGCAGTTTCTCCTTTAGCAGTTTCCCATTGCGGGAAATCTTCTTCATGAGTTC
>CACYAW010000022.1 GCA_902772455.1 uncultured Bacteroidales bacterium | reverse complement strand
CTTTACCTCGCAAACAACCTTTGCACCTTCGACGGTAGGTGCGCCAACCTTAACGGCACCGTCGGCATCCACGAGAAGGACGCGGTCGAACTCTACAGAGTCGCCTTCCTTGCGCTCGTCGCCGAGGTAGTGGACATACAACTTCTTGCCCTGCTCGGCACGGAACTGCTGTCCCTGAATCTCTACAATTGCGTACATTTTGTTTAATCTTGTAGTTTAAATAACTGTCCCTGAGGCGGTCACACCATCTGGTGCGGCACTTTACTCAGCCCCGCGGGCACTAATGCGGGTGCAAAGGTAATACAATTCCCCGAACCCACAAGCACCTGGGCCACATTTTTTTAATTTGGCAAGATTAATTCTAGATTCTCTAGATTCTCTAGACTTTCTAGACTTTCTAAACTTTCTAGATATTCTAGATTGTCTAGATCCTCTAGATACTATACGGATAGGTGATGTCCCAGAGGAAGAGGGCGTGGCCGGGCATCGAGGTGCCGGCGGCGCAGCGGTCTTTGCGTTCGATGACTTGGCAGAATTCTTCGATGGTCATCTTGTGGCGGCCGACCTCGACGAGGGTTCCGACGATGGCACGCACCATGTTGCGTAGGAAGCGGTCGGCGGTGATGGTGAACACCCATTGTTCGTCTTCATGAGTCCACTGGGCGTGGGTGATGCGACAGTTGTTGGTCTTGACGTCGGTGTGCAGTTTGGAGAAGGAAGTGAAGTCGGTGTAGTCAAGCAAACGGGCTGCGGCTTGGTTCATCAGCTCGAAGTCGAGGTCTGGCGGACATTTCCAGCTTAATGGGTAGCGGAAAGGATCCTTGCGGGTGACGGCGAAGTACTTGTAGGTGCGGCTGGTGGCGTCAAAGCGGGCATGGGCCTCGTCATGGACGGGCGCAACGCTATAGATGGCGATGTCGGGCGGCAGCAGGGCGTTGAGGCCGTGGATGAAGCGTTCGATATCTGCGATGGGTTGCTCGGTGTCGAAATGGGCCACCATCAGGCGGGCATTCACCCCGGCATCGGTGCGGCCCGCGCCAGTGATGGGGGTGGGGGTGCGCAGCAGCGTGGTCATGGCCTCCTCGATGGTCTGTTGCACCGAGGAGTCGTGGGGCTGCACCTGCCACCCGTGGTAGGCCGCCCCCTTATAACCCAGCCTGATGAAATATCGCATTGATTATCTAGAATTTCTAGAATATCTAGATGCTCTAGATACCCTAAAGAATTACTTCTCGAGGTAGGTGTAGCCGTAAAGGCCGCTGCGGAAGTTGCGCACGAACTCGTTGCCCTCTTCGCTGGTGATCTTGCCTGAGCGGATGGATTCGCTCACCCAGGTCTCGACGTTGCGCACGAGTTGCTTGGGGTTGAACTCGACATAGTCGAGCACCTCGGCCACGGTCTCGCCGTCAATCACCTGATCAATCTCGTAGTGGTCCTTAAAGACGTTGATGTGCACCGCGTTGGTGTCGCCAAACAGGTTGTGCATGTCGCCCAGGATTTCCTGATAGGCGCCCACGAGGAAGATGCCCAGGTAGTAGTGCTGTCCGTGTTTGAGTTTGTGGACGGGCAGCGAATGGGCAATACCCTGGGACGAGATGAAATTGGTCAACTTGCCATCGCTGTCACAAGTCATGTCCTGCAGTGTCGCAAAGTGGGTGGGGCGTTCTGTCAGCCGGTCGATGGGTATCACGGGGAACACTTGGTCGATGGCCCAAGCGTCGGGCAACGACTGGAACAGTGAGAAGTTGCAGAAGTACTTGTCCGGCAGCATGCGGCTGACTGACCGTAGCTCGTCGGGAGCGTGCTTCATGTTGCGGACGATGCCGTCCACGTCGCGGGCAACAGACCAGAAGAGCTTCTCGACCATGGCGCGGGTGCGCAGGTCGATGAGGCCTAGCGAGAAGCGGTCCAGTGCCTCGTCGCGTATCTGCAATGCGTCGTGCCAGTCCTCGAGCAGGCGGGCCTGGTTGATTTTGTCCCAGATTTCATAGATGTCGCGCACCAGCTCGTCATCGTTCTCGCTGACGGTGTCCACCTTGTCGTCCCACTCGGGCAATGAGGTGGTCTCGAGTACATCCACAACGAGCACCGAGTGATGAGCTGTCAGGGAGCGGCCGCTCTCGTTGATGATATTGGGATGCTTGAGGCCGTTCTTGTTGCTGGCGTCGACGAGCGTATAGACAGCATCGTTGACATACTCCTGGATACTATAATTCATCGAGTGGCCACTGCCGCCCGAACGCGTGCCGTCATAGTCCACGCCCAGTCCGCCGCCGATGTCGACATATTCCACCTCAAAGCCCAACTTGGCCAGCTGCACATAGAACTGTGCTGCCTCGCGCAGGGCGTTCTTGATGCGGCGAATCTTAGTGACCTGGCTGCCGATGTGGAAGTGAATGAGTTTGAGGCAGTCTTCCAGCTTGTGCTCGTGCATATAGTCGATGGCACTGAACAACTCGCTGGTGTTCAAACCGAACTTGCTGCTATCGCCGCCGCTTTCTTCCCACTTGCCGCTGCCGCTGCTCGACAGCTTGATGCGGAAACCGATGTTGGGACGGATGTGCAGTCGCTGGGCAACGCGGTCGATGAGCTCCAGTTCACTCAGTTTCTCAACGACGACAAAGATGCGGCGTCCCATCTTTTGTGCCAGCAATGCAAGCTCGATGTAGCCCTCGTCCTTGTAACCGTTGCAGATGATGACGGGATTGGCGTTCAGGTCGGTCATGTTGCTGGCGAGCACGGCATGCAGCTCGGGTTTGCTGCCGGCTTCCAGACCGATGTTGAATTTCTTGCCGTGTCCGATGATTTCCTCAACCACTTGCCTCATCTGGTTCACCTTGATGGGATAAACGATGAAATTGGCGCCTTGGTACTCATATTCCTTGGCTGCTTTCTTGAAACAGCTGGAAATCTTGTCGATGCGGTTGTCCAGAATGTCGGGGAAACGCAACAATACTGGTGCGGTCACTTTGCGGGAATGGAGCTCGTCCATCACGTCGGCCAGGTCCACTGGCACACAGGAACTCTTGGGTGTGACGGTAACGTGGCCATTCTCGTTGATGGAGAAGTACTTGAGGCCCCAGCCTCCGATATTGTAGAGCTCGGCGCTATCCTCGATGCGCCACTTGTTGATTGCTGACACGGCTCGGTAAGTTTTGTTTGTTGAACAATGCGGTTATAATGTGAGCACAAAGATAGCCATTTTATCGGAAACACCAATCAACCGCAGGATGAAATTGTAAAAACAGGCAGGGAACCCGTCCATTGGATTCCCTGCCATAAAGGTCTAATTTATGATTCAAGTACCGAATTATTCGGGCCAGTTGCCGCTCAACAGGAAGTCAACCAGCGTGGTTACGTCCGAAATGTTGACGGCGTGGTTGTTGTCGCAATCGGCACCGGCAGGAGCCTCTTCGCCAGTCAGCAACATGTCGATCAGGGCAGTAACGTCGCCGATGTTAACGTTATTGTCGCCATCCACATCGCCACGAACGAAATCGGGCTGAGGCTTCTCAATCACGAGAGTCATGTTCTCGAGGCTCAAGGTCAAGTTGTACTCACCGCCCATCAAGCGGAATGCCTGACCGTTTTCATAGGTCAAAGGCAGGGGCTGGCCCAGATACATTTCATCAAACCAGAAGTCACCCTCGCTAACGGCACCAAAGCGGAACGGTGCGATGTAAGCCCAGCCGCCATCGTCATTGTTCTCGGCAAGCTCGGTGGTGAAGCTGAAGTAGTTTTCGCCACTCTCGCCACGGCCATCAAGGGTAACGGTTGCGGTGTAAACGTTGTTTTCGGCATCATATTCCATCAAGGTTCCATTGGTGGGAGCCCATACCTGATCGTTCACCTCGCCCAGGATGTAAACATTGGGTACCTCAACCTCCTTGGTCAGCTTGAATACACGCAGGCACAGACCGGGCATGTACTGATAGATGGTAACGCTGCCGTCCTCATTGACCTCGGCATTCAACCAGTCATTCTGGTAGCCATTGGGGTTGGCAGCAGCAGTAGCCTCAAAATAGGCAATGGGTGCCTCGGCGCCAGCTTCGGCGATGGCCCATCCGTCGCGATAGTCGGGCATCAGCGGATAGATAATGAGTTCCTTGCCATCCCAAATGAGGGGGAATGCGCCATCGCTGTGGCCTTTAGCAAACTCGGCTGTTCCAGGCAGATCTAATGAGATCTTGGCAAAATTGTCACCATCAAAGGTCAGCTTGAAAGGATATCCGCTGCGGTAAGCGTAAATGAGCGCATCTTCACCATTCAAATCGGTGTAGTAGTTGATAACAGTAGAGGTTTGACCAGTCACTGCAGGCTCGACGGTAGCCAAGTAGCACATGTCGTAATCAACCTCACCACCAGTTACAGTGAAAACTGCAACACCGTCGGTGTAGGGGTCGGTACCTGTGTTACCACCGGTGAGGTACAGGGCGCCGTCCTCAAAGAAGTTGCCCTTGGCAAAACCGATATGGTCGCAACGTCCCAGCAGGCCGCACTCCTCAGGTACGAGGTATTCTACTGTTTCAAGGGTGTTCGGGTTAATGACCTTGATGCCAGCCTCGGGGCCCCATGCTCCGGGGAAGGCTGCGGTGCTCACCAGGATGTTGCCGGCTTCGTCGCGGGTGATACCGCAGTTGGCTCCACCAGGTAACTGTTCATTGGCCAGACCATTCTCATCAATGATGTAAATAGTCTGTGTTGCCTTGTCGTTGATGTAGAATTTGCCGTCCATGCCGAAGCCCTGGCGCGTGTCGCCCACAGGCAGGAATGAGACGTCGTTGATCTCCCACACTTTCTCGAGTTTGTAGCCATCGGCGTTAGCGCCCAGTGCTACTGCTGCCAGTGCAGCGATTAGTAAGAATTTTTTCATAAACGGATAATTGATTAAAGTTAATAAGTTAATATATACGGTTGGTTATGGTTTCACTATATCATATATAACCAGGTCGCAAATATAATAAAATAATGGATGATTATCAAATAATCATTGTTTTTTGCAACAAACTGAATGAAAAACTAGGGCATTCGGTAATACTTTACCAATTCCCGTCAGGCTCCCGATTTGTCTGTGTAAAAAAGTAGATGAATTGTTTTAAAAAATAATGGCTGTGGGCTTTGCCCAACAATAAAAAAGACTTAACTTTGCCGCAAATTATAATATGCTTTTTTCCAATAATATTTAACTCTAAATTATGGTAAATTACAAGGATTTAGGACTCGTGAACACCCGCGAGATGTTCGCAAAGGCAGTCGATGGCGGCTATGCCATCCCCGCATTCAACTTCAACAACATGGAGCAGTTACAGGCTATCATCAAGGCTTGCGCCGAGACCAAGTCGCCGGTTATCCTGCAAGTTTCCAGCGGTGCCCGCAAGTATGCTAACCAGACTTTGCTGCGTTACATGGCCGAGGGTGCTGTAGAATATGCTAAGGAGTTGGGTTGGGAACATCCCCAGATTTGCCTCCATCTGGACCATGGTGACACCTTTGAATTGTGCAAGTCCTGCGTTGACTTCGGTTTCTCTTCAGTAATGATCGACGGTTCGTCGCTCCCCTATGAGGAGAACATTGCCCTGACCAAGAAGGTTGTGGATTATGCTCATCAGTATGACGTTACCGTTGAGGCCGAGCTGGGCGTGCTCGCCGGTGTAGAGGATGACGTTGTTGCCGAAGAGTCACACTATACCAAGCCCGAAGAGGTGATCGATTTCGCTACCCGCACGGGTTGTGACTCGCTGGCCATCAGCATTGGTACCAGCCACGGTGCTTACAAGTTCAAACCTGAGCAGTGCACCCGTGACCCGAAGACCGGTAAGCTCGTTCCTCCTCCCCTGGCATTTGACGTGCTCGAGGAAGTGGAGAAGAGGCTCCCCGGCTTCCCCATCGTGCTGCACGGTTCGTCGAGTGTGCCCCAGGAGTATGTTGACATTATCAACACCCACGGTGGTAACCTGCCCGATGCCGTAGGTATCCCCGAGGATCAGCTGCGCAAGGCTGCCAAGAGCGCCGTTTGCAAGATCAACATCGACAGCGACAGCCGCCTGGCCTTTACCGCTGCCGTTCGCAAGGTCCTGGCCGAGAAGCCCGGCGAGTTTGACCCCCGCAAGTATTGCGGCCCCGCCCGTGACGAGATGGTTAAACTCTACAAGCACAAAATCATCGAGGTGCTGGGTAGCGACGGCAAGGCCGAGTAATCGGTAATAGAAGTAAAAATCCCGTTAATGGGATTGTGAATATAGAAGAGACGCATTTTTTGTGTCTCTTCTATGTTATTCATTATTAGTGGTTTATCGTTATGGTGACTATTTTTTGGAAAAAATATTTTCAAAAAAATTTGGTCAGTATATAAATCGGTATTACCTTTGCACCGCTTTACGAAACAAATCCTGTTTCAGTGCGTTCGGGGTGTAGCTCAGTCCGGTTAGAGTACGCGTCTGGGGGGCGTGGGGTCGCTAGTTCGAATCTAGTCACCCCGACAACGCAAAAAGTGCTGATAGTCAATGATTATCGGCACTTTTTTAATATCTGAACGAAAGAATGACTTTAAACCAGACATTTCAAGTGGATAGATGATGAAACGTGTATTGACATTGATACTCATACTGACGGCGATGCTGTCGGTGGCGGGGCAGACGTGGTTGGGCGGTGACATCTCGATGATGACATCTAATGCCCGCAATGGCGTGATTTACAAGGACTCTTGTGGTGTGACGGTAGATCCCTATGACTTGTTCAGGCAGCAGGGATGGAACATGATGCGGGTGCGCCTGTTTGTGGACCCGCAGAATGCTTCTGGACGCCATCACGACGAGGGCGTGTGCCAGAGCCTGGATTACGTGATTGACCTGTGCAAGACCATCAAGGCACGCGGCTTTGAGGTCATGCTGGATTTTCATTACAGTGACACGTGGGCCGACCCCGCCAAGCAGTTTACTCCCAAGCGGTGGGAAGGATTGGACGCTAAAGCATTGTCTGACAGTATTTATCGTTATACCCGCAATTGCTTGTTGGCCCTCAAGGCGGCCGGAGTTGTTCCCGCAACCATTCAGGTGGGCAACGAGATTACCTTTGGCATGGATTGGCCAGTGGGACGTGTTGACCCGATGAATGCCGAGAATTGGGACATTTTTACCAGTTTGCTCAAGGCTGGCTGCAAGGCGTGCCGCGAGGTGTGCCCGTCGGCCGGCATCATCATCCACACCGAGAAGGCCGGCGTGTGGGAAATGACCCGCAACTACTACGACCGCCTGAAAGAGGCCGGCGTGGATTATGACATCATAGGCCTGAGTTATTATCCCATGTGGCACGGCACGATACCCAACCTGGGCAGGACGCTTGACCAGCTTGCCGAGCGCTTCCCCGATAAACCCGTGATGATTGTCGAGGCTGCCTATTACTACCTGCATGACGGCGTGAACCGTGGCGAGGAGGATTTCACCAATTGTCCTCCTGGAACCATCGAGGGTCAACGAGAGTTTACTGCTCAGTTGGTCAATGAGTTAAACCGCCATGATAATGTGACGGGCCTCTTCTGGTGGTACCCCGAGGAGAACCGCTATGGCACCCGCTTTGAACACAGCAACTGGGGCTTGAACCGCGGCCTGTTCAACAGTGCCAACGGCCAGGCCTTGCCCGCCTTTTATGAGATGAGCCGCTTCAAGCGATAGGCTACCGTTGCATCAACACACTCATGACCATGACAAAGCAATCAAAATCTATCGGTATCCTGTGTGCCGTTCTTTCGGCGGTGTGCTATGGCACAAATCCTTTTGGCGCCCTGCCGCTCTATGAGGAAGGCGTGAACACGGCAACTGTACTGTCTCACCGTTTTGGGCTGGCTGTCATCCTGTTGGCTATCGTCATGCTCATCAAGCGTGAGAGTTTCAAGGTCACGCGTCAAGAGTTTAAGGTCCTCTGTTCGTTGGGGCTACTTTTTGCGGCATCCAGCATTACCTATTATCAGAGTTTCCACTTCATGGACGCCGGCATTGCCTCTACCATCCTGTTTGTCTATCCTGTGATGGTGGCCGTGATAATGGCGTTGTTTTTCAAGGAACGGGTGACGATGGTCACCATTGTCGCCATTGTGATGTCGCTCATTGGCATCGGCTTGCTTTACAAGGGTGAGGCGGGAGCCTCGTTGAGCGTGTTGGGCATCATCCTTTGCATCATTTCTTCGTTGGCCTATGCCATCTATATCATTGTGGTGAATCAGTCGAGCATCAAGATGTCATCGTTTAAGGTCACCTTTTATGCCATGCTGGTGTGCGAAATCACGCTGATACTCTATTCGTTCACCTCGCCCGATCTCTATCTGCACGTGTTGCCATCGCCGCGTGCCTGGATGTTTGCCGTTTGGCTCAGCATCGTGCCCACCATCCTCTCGCTGGTGTTCATGACTGTGGCCGTGCATCATGTAGGTGCCACACCCACGGCCATTTTGGGCGCTTTGGAACCGTTGACTGCCGTAACCATCGGTGTGCTCGTCTTTGGAGAACTGCTCACGCCCCGTCTCATCGTCGGCATTCTCTTCATCCTCTTTGCCGTGATGCTGGTTGTCGTGGGCAAGGACCTTCACATGCGCACAATCACTCATGCGGTCTCCCGCCTTTGGCACTGGAGATAATAAATGAAATGTAGCTAGATTCCCAACAGGTCGCGCAGGATGTCGAGCGCGGCGGTAACGTCGTCGGGGGTGACGGTTTGGTCGATACGGCAGTCGCCGATGGCGGCCAGCAGGGTGCAAGTGATCTCGCCGTCGCGGCTTTTCTTGTCGTGACGCATCAGGTCCATCAACTCATCATAGTCGTCGCAGGTAAATGGGAAATCACGGTAATTGTCGCGCACATAATGGCCCAACCGGTGCACATCCTCGCTGGGGAATTTCAGTTTGATGTGGGATAGAACGGCCTCAGTCACCAGCCCCCAAGCAACTGCATAGCCGTGGGGTACAGGCTTTTCTCGTTTCATTGCCAGGCTCTCGAAAGCGTGCCCAACGGTGTGTCCCAGGTTGAGCGCCTTGCGCTCGCCCTGCTCGTTGGGGTCGCGGGCGACGATATCCACCTTGACCTGCACCGAGCGGCGCAGCCGTTCCAGCAGGTTATCGTGGTTGATGGGGATTGTGAAATCATGGTCCAGCAGTCTGAGGAACTCGTCGCGGTCGCTGAGCATGGCATGCTTGATGACCTCGGCAAAACCCGATTTCATTTCCTCGATGGGCAGTGTGTCAAAGAAGCGGGTGGAGATGATTACGTCGCTGGCGGGGGCAAATGCGCCGATCTCGTTTTTCAATTCATGGTAGTTGATGCCGGTCTTGCCACCCACGGCGGCATCGACGGCCCCCAGCATCGTGGTGGGCACATTGATGAACCTCACGCCGCGCTTGAAGGTAGCTGCAGCAAACCCTCCCAGGTCGGTCACCATACCGCCACCCAGGTTGATGACCAGCGAGTGTCGTGTCACGCCCATGCGTTCCATCTCGTCCCACACGCGAGTGACGGTAGCCAGTGTCTTGTTCTCGTCGCCGTCGGGGATGGTGATAAGGTGTTGGGGTGGGGTGGGCAACAGGCGCGCAGTGTTCACGTCGGCGATCCACACGGTCACATTGTGATTAATGCTGGCCGTCAATCGCTCGATCGCTGCCTGGACATCGTTGGTAAAAATGAGGTTCTGTCCCATGACTGTGCAATTAAACTACAAATTACGCGAATTACACAAATTCTTATTTTAAGAGAGCATTTGTATAATTCGCGTAATTCGTGGTTAAACCAGTTTAGGCCTTGACGAGTGACAATGCCACGAGGAGCGAGGGCAGGGCGGCAGCCAGTTCGTCCATGTTCTTATAGACGAGGTCGGCACCGGCCTTGTACAGGTCTTTCTCGGGGATGGGGCCCGTGGTCACGCCGATGGTGAAGCATCCGGCAGCGTGGGCAGCCTGTACGCCCAGGGGTGCGTTCTCGATGACGATGCACTGGTTGGGTTTCTTCTCGGCCTTGGCCATACCCTTGAGGAAGGGCTCGGGATTGGGTTTGCCCTTGCGCACGTCATGTCCGGTGACTTTCACTTCGCCGAACAGGTTGGGGAAGTCTTTATCGATGCGCTCCAGCAGCGTGTCCTGCTGTGAGCCGGTGACCAGTATGCGGTCCACATCGGCCTCCTTGAGGGCTTCGAGCACACGCACGGCACCAGGCATCACGGGAGCTTCGCCCAGCTCACGGAAGTAGCGCGTTTTCACGCCGTACAGGGCATGCGCCTCGTCGTCGGTGATGTTTTTGCCGGCACCGGTCTTGAACTTCATTTTGATGATTTCGCTACCGGTCATGCCTTCCATTTCATAGAATTCGTCACGGGTACATTTGATACCGTTTTTCTTCATGAGTTTCACCCAAGCCTGGGTGTGGTACTTCATTGAGTCGTAGAGTACGCCGTCACAGTCGATGAGTGCGGCACTGATGTCTAAGCCTTTTTGACCTGTATATTTCAGGTGCTCGGCTATCGTCTGTTGTAAGGTCATTGGTTTTAAAGTTTTATATAATGTACATTATTCTTTATCTCACAGTAACGTGCAGGCATCCCGACTTGCGTTCAAAGATGGCATAGCAGCGGCCCCGCTTGCGAAAGTCCTGCACCACCTCGGCAAGGATGTTCTTCAGGTCCTCGAGCGAGACGACCATCGTCGGGTCCATGCAGTCAAACCTCACCCAACTGATGTCGAATGTGGTGCCATAGCGGTGGCAGGAATTCTCGGTGGCGGCACGGTTGCGCCGCATGAGTTTCGATACGCTGTAGTTGGTGCGCGTCACACTGGTCACCTTGATGCGGTAATCCTTGCCGCCACGTTTGCGGATGCTGTCCTGGAAGGCATAGCCGATCTCCTTGAGCAACTGGGCTGCCTTGGGCACTAGATAGGGTACCGATGCGGTGAGGTCGTCGAGCATATAAGCGTCACAAGAAAAAATCCTGATAAGCGGCTTGTCAATACAGTAGGCGTCACGCAGGCTCGTGACGGGTTTGAAGCCGTTTTTCTCAGCGGCCACCAGCTGCAGGGCGTTACTGTCGTTGAAGATTTCCTTGAGCGGACGTTGCTCGATGTAGGTGGGCAGCCGGTGAATCTCGGCATTGGCAATAAAGCCCATGCTGTCACCGGTAATGCTGCGGTTAATGGGCATGGCAGGCGGCGCCTTGTAGTCCCATGCTGTGGTATCTTGTTGCTCCTTGTCGCCGTGGCCGCATGATGTGACGCTTGCAAGGGCAAGTCCCATCAGCAGCAGTAGTGGCAGCAGTCGCAAGATGTTTCGGTTCATCTAAGTTATATTATAGTCTCCACGTATCGGGAGGCGGAAGTTTCACGTTTCGGCAAGCAAAGTTACACATAAATAACGAAAAAACCTCCCTTATAAGTATCAATTTTCCGTGTTTTTTTGTAATATTGCACCTTCAAAATGATTGAAGACGGGAAATACAGCGTGCTTTTCGTCTGTCTGGGCAATATTTGCCGGTCGCCGGCGGCCCAGGCGGTGTTTCAGCGCATGGTGGATGAGCGGGGCTTGACCGACCGCTTTTACATCGATTCGGCAGGTATTGGTGGATGGCACATCGGTGACCTGCCCGATAAGCGTATGCGTGTCCATGCCCGTCCGCGCGGTTATGAACTGACGCATCGCGCACGCATCGTGCATTTCAGCGATTTTGAGGACTTTGACCTGATTGTGGGCATGGATGCCACCAACGTGGACGACCTGCGTTGCAAAGCGGCTACCCCCGAGCAGGAGCGCAAGGTGGTGATGATGGGTGACTACATCCGCCAGTTCCCCCATCATGATTATGTGCCCGATCCTTATTATGAAGGCAGTGAGGGCTTTGAATTGGTGCTGGACCTGCTTGAAGATGCCTGTGACAACCTGTTGGACAGAATAATAGAACAAAACAACATATCGAAATGAAGAAAATCAAGTTATTGACTACTTTGGCCCTTGCTGCCGCAGCAATGATGATGAGTGCCCAGGCGCCCATCGCTGTGGACTGGCACATGGGGCAGAACAACACCGCGGCAAACAACCACAGTTCGCGTTTTGTCATCAAGAACATTTCCAAGCAGCCCTTGGATGCTAATTGGGAATTCTTTTTCAATCAGTTCTCACGTTCGGTGAGCCTGCCCGCTGGATGCCCTGTGGATATCAATGAGGTATCGACAACCTACTATCGCGTCAAGCCCAATGCCAACTACAAGGCGCTCGCTGCCGGTGACTCGCTGGTGATTGACATGGTGATGGGCGGCGCCCTGCTCAACAAGAACTATATGCCCACTGGAGGCCATGTGGTGCTGAACGGTGATATGACTAAGCCTATTGCGGTCAACATCAAGCGTTCACCGCTCGACAAGCCTGGCCAGTGGCGTGACCACAAGGCATATCCTGACGGCAACTACATGTATGCCTACAATGAGGCCATTAACGGCTTTGGAGATGGCTACACCGGCAATGACTACGATATCTTCCCTGCGCCCAAGCAGGTGGATATCGAGGACGGCTTTACGCAGGTGGGCAGCCTGGTGTCGATTAAGACGGGAAAATGGTTCCAGTGGGGTGGCTACCGCCGGGCTAAGGCGTTGCTCACCGATGAGCTGCAGAAACGCGGCGTGTATGTGTCCAGTGGCCAAAAGACCGTCATCGAGTTGCTGCTCGACAAGAAGATGAGCATCAATGGCGAATACTATTCCCTGCGCGTCCACGATGGCAAAATCTCTATTCATGGTGTGACCCAGGCTGCATTGATGAACGGTGTCAAGACGCTTATCGCAGCCCTTGACCACAGCAAGGGACACCGCTTGCAGAATTGCTTTGTCATCGACTGGCCCGACTTTGGCTATCGTGGCGTGATGCTCGACATTGCCCGCAATTTTGTCATCAAGCCCGCTGACTTCAAGCGCACGATAGACCTGTTATCCTACTACAAAATCAACACTATCCAGTTCCACTTCACCGATGATGAGGGTTGGCGACTGGAAATCCCCGGCTTCCCCGAACTGACGCAGGTGGCTGCCCGCCGCGGTGCCACGCTCGACGAGAAGGGCTATCTGGCACAGATCTTTGACGGCAACGGTAACCCCGATGACCTGTCGCAGTGCGCCAACGGCTATTACACCCGTGCCGAGTTCATCGACCTGTTGAAGTATGCCCGTGCCCATGGCGTGCGCGTCATCCCCGAGATTGAGACGCCCGGCCATGCCCGTGCAGCCATCGTGGCGATGAAAAACCGCGCCATGAGTAACCCGACAGCCGAGCAGTTCCGTCTGTGGGACGACAAGAACGAGAGCGTCTTCACTTCGGCCCAGAACTATCGTGACAACGTGCTCAACGTGGCCAGCGATGACGTTTACCGCTTCATCGACCGCGTGGTGGCCGAGTTGGAGAAGATGTATAAGGAGGCAGGGATTAAACTGGAGTATGTTCACCTGGGTGGCGACGAGGTGCCCAACGGCGCATGGGACAAGAGTCCCGATGTGCAGGCGCTCATGCAGCGTGAGGGCCTCAAGAACCAGCACGAGGTGAGTGAGTACTACATCAAGCGCATCAGCGCCCTGCTTGCTGCCCGCAAGATCCGCATCGAGGGCTGGCAGGAAGTGGCCTTGGGCCACAAGCCCGAATTCAATGCCGTAGTGGCTCCCCGAGTGGCTGGCGTGAATGCCTGGAGCACTGTGGGCTCGCGCAGCGATGTGCCCTATCGCCTGGCCAACGACGGTTATCCCGTCATCCTGTCCAACGTGACTAACTTCTACATGGACATGGGTTACAGCTGGCACCAGAACGAGCAAGGCTTGCACTGGGGCGGCAAGGTCGATGAGTTTGACGCTTGGAGCGCCCTGCCCGCCAATATTTATGCCAGTGCCCGCACTGCCGTTGACGGCACCCCCATCAACATCACCACTGCCGGCGACGGCAAAGTCAAGTTGGAGAAACCCGAGAACATTATCGGCATCCAGGCCCAGTTGTGGGGCGAAACCCTGCGCAGCTATGACGAAGTTCAGTACATGCTGCTGCCCAAGATGATGGGCGTGAGCGAGCGCGCATGGACGGCTATGCCCGAGTGGAGCAAGAATCTCACTGATGCTCAGGCCTATAACGAGGCTCGCCACCAGTATAACCTCAAAATCGGCACCCGCGAGCTGCCGCTGCTCAAGGGCATGGGCTTTAACTTCCGCGTGGGTCCTCCGGGCATCAAGGTGGTTGACGGCATGTTGCTCATCAACACCCAGTACCCCGATGAACTGGTGACTTACACCCTCGATGGCAGCGAGCCCACTGTGGACTCTCCTCGCTGGACGGCTCCTGTTCCCGTCAAGACTCAGCCCCAGGTCATCAAGGCCAAGACCTTCTACCTGGGCCACGAGAGCGTCACCACCTACCTGTTCAAGTAACACCAGGCTACTGATAGAAGGAAGACAGTAAGTACAAGCCCTATGTTTGCACCGTCAAAGTCAAACATAGGGCTTGTATTTTTTTTAGTTTCCGGTAAAAATACGATAAATCCCCATAAATGCCACAATATAATGCTGTTATGTTATTTTCGCATGAAGGGGCTTACTTTGGCGGAACCCCTGTAAAAGTAAATCCAACATCAATTAACCCCGTTAGGGGTGACAGATTGTGCATCAATGACTTAGTGCCGCCCCGATGGGGCTTGGATGAGTGTTCTATACTGCTGCAGGGGTTACACTCGGCTTCGCCTCGTTACACCCCTGCCTAAGCCCTAGACGCCCCTAGCGGGGCTTTCACCGGACACGAATGGTTTTCCTTTTGGTAGAGATGAAAGCCTGTGCTAATATGTGAAAATTCATGAAAATTTGTTGTTAAATCAAAAATTTCGAATTTTTCAATGTTAAAGTCATGACTAATGGTTTAATAATTGAAAAATAATGTGTAAGTTTGTAGTTCAAACATAAAACCAATTTCAAGCGAATTATTACCTAACAATAAAACCTATCAAGAATGAGAAAACAATTACTATTGCTACTGCTGTTGAGCCTCTTGTCGCTGACGGGATTGGCCCGTGTGGTGACAGGCGTGGTGACGCAGTCGAGCGACGGCGAACCGATTATCGGCGCGTCGGTCAAGGTGCACGGCACGACGCGCGGCACGGCGACCGACTTCGACGGCCGTTTCTCGATTGAGGCTAACGACGGTGACGTGCTCGATGTGAGCTATGTGGGCATGAATCCCAAAAGCGTGAAGATTGGCCCGGGACAGTCTGTGGTCAACATCGCGCTCGATGACAATGCTCAAATGCTGGGCGAGGTCGTGGTGACCGCCATGGGCCAGACCCAGGAGAAGAAGAAACTGAACTTCGCCGTTCAGTCCCTTGACGAGGAACAGGTGACCGCTGGCGGTTCCACCAACTTTGCCAACACCCTGCAAGGCAAGGTGGCCGGTCTGCAGGTAAGCACCGGCGGCAGTTCGCCCAACTCCTCAACCCAGGTCATCATCCGCGCCATCTCGTCGATGAACAATTCCCAGAGCAACGAGCCGTTGATGATTGTTGACGGTATGGCCATTCGCGGCGGCGGCTCGACGCTGGCCGACATGAACCCCAACGATATCGAGAACATCACCGTGCTCAAGGGTGCCGCGGCTTCGGCCCTCTATGGCCAGGAAGGTGCCAACGGCGTCATCATGATTACCACCAAGAGCGGTGGTAAGGGTGGTGAAGTGACTGTCACCGCATCGGCAACGCTGGAATTGAACACACCTGCCCGATTGCCCAAAATCCAGAGCACCTTCATCCCTGGTGCCAAGGGTATGTATAAGGAGAACATGGGCAGCGGTGGCTGGGGCCCCTACATGAGCGAGAACGATACCTATTACAACAACTTGAAGGACTTCCTCAAGACGGGTGTCATGCAGAAGTATGACGTGAGCGTGAGCGGTGGTTCCGAGAAATTCTCATCCTATGCCTCAGCATCCTATACCGATAATCAGGGTATCGTGCCCAAGGATTACCGCAAGCAGGTCAACGTGCTGCTCAAGGGCACCTATAAGCCCAGTGACAAGGTGACCATTCAGTTGAGCGCCAACTTCATGAACCGCAAGTCACGTGGTTTTGGCAACTCGATGTCCACCATCTACAACTGGGGTATCAACAAGGACATGAGCGACTACCGCACCCTTGAGGGTCATGTGAACTGGTGGGCTTACTATGACCACTGGGAGAACCTGCTCGATACCGAGCGCATCAACGGTGCCGTGTCTCCCTACTTTGGCCGCTACATGGACTGGAGCGAGACCGAGGGCAACCGCTTTATCATCAACGGACAGATCAGCTATGAACCCATCAAGAACCTGGTGTTTACCGGCAAGATGGGCTATGACAAGAGTTACTCGATGTATGACTCCTATACGGTGCCTCGCATCTATGACGGCGATCTGGTCGATCCCACGGCCGAAGATGTTCAGACCAAGCTCTCGGACATGCAGTCTAAATTCGGTTCATACAGTTTCCAGCCCTCGCGTGGCTCGTTGCTGAATATGCAGTTCCTGGCTACCTATCAGCACACTTTTGCCGAGGATTATACCGTGAGCGCGCTCTATGGTCTAGAGTACAAAGAGACCCATGGCTTGGAGTCATCGATTTATAATGAGCACTTCCAGCTGGGAGGCGAGTTCTACAGTTTCAACAACACCGACTTCACCAATGGTGACCTGCTCATCAGCAACCATCCCACGCTTTACCACTCGACCTACAACAAGTATGGCCACTTCGGCGAGTTGAGGTTTGATTACAAGGGCATGGCGCAGCTGTCGGTAACGGGCCGTATGGACGGTTCATCGGCTTTCAAGCAGGCCTCCAAGACCAACTATTTCTATCCTTCGGTCACTGCAGGTGTCATCTTCAGTGAACTGTTCCACCTGAGCAACGACTGGTTCAGTTATGGTAAGTTACGCGGCAACTGGGCCAAGGTGGGTAAAGACAGTCCTCGCTACCTGTTTACCGATACCTACAAGCAGTGGACCCTCTTCCCCGATGGAGGTTATGGTGTGGATCCTACCACATCGCGCGCCATCGACTTGGAGCCCGAGATGACCAAGTCCTGGGAGATTGGTGCCGACCTGCGCTTCTTCCACAACTGGACACGCCTTGACATCGCCTATTACTCGACGACGGTCGATAACCAGATTGTGAGTGTGCGTGTGTCGCCAGCCTCAGGAACTATTCTCCAGACCCGCAACGAGGGTAGCCTGAAGAACCACGGTATGGAAATCTCGTTGAATCAAGATATTATCAAGGCCACCGACTTCTCATGGACCGCACTGGCCAACTTCTCGTTCAACCGCAGCAAGGTGCTCTACCTGCCCAACGACATCACCGAGATTCAGGGCACGCAGTATGGCGACATCTTCCCTGTGGCCCGCTTGGGTGAATCCTCGACGGGTATCTCGGGTAAGGACTATGTGCGTGATCCGGATGGCAACATCGTGTGTGACGAGAACGGTTATCCCATCATCAATGCCGCCAAGGGCCTCTACATCGGTAACCGCGAGCCCGACTGGCTGTTGGGTATCGGCAGCACCTTGCGTTACAAGAACGCAACGCTGTCGTTCCTGTTCGACGGCCGCAACCGCAACCGCGAGTACATCATTAACGGTGTTCAGGCTGTGCCCGGTCCTGATGGAACGACGACCTATGTCAAGAACACCACGCCCATCGTGCTTGACTCCTATTTCATCAACACCTATTACTCGACTGTATCGTCCAACTTTATCGAGGACGGTTCCTATATCCGCTTGAGTTATGTGACGCTGAGTTATGACATCGGCAAGCACTTCAAGCGCACCTGGCCCGTCAAGGGCTTGTCGCTCACCGCTACAGCGCGCAACCTGTTCCTGTTGACCAAGTACCGCGGCAATGACCCCGCAGTGCTGGCAGGCACCGGCGGCGGTACGGGTAGCGCTGGTATCGACAATTACAACGTGCCCAGCACGCGCAGTTTCAATTTCACACTTAAAGCAACATTCTGAAAGGAGGCCAACGACTATGAAAAAGATTAGATTTTTAGCATTATTGATGCTGGTTGGCCTGGTGTCGGTGAGCTGCAATGATGTGCTCGATGACAACGTCAACCCCGACAGGGCCCATAAGATTGAGGCTAAGGACGGCCTGCCCGTCATCATCTATTACGCCCAGCAGATCGTTTATGACCACAGCGAATACTATGCCTACTTCTCCCAGATGCTCACCACCGGCGGTAAGAGTTCGGTGGGCGCCTATAGCTACAAGTGCGAGTGGGAGATGCTGACGATGAACCGCCACCCGATGTGGCGCCGTCATTTCTATGACATCGGCAAGAACACCGTCAATCTGATTGATAATTCCAGAGCCATCAATTCGCCCAACTATGAATTGATTGGTCGAACCATCAAGCTGATGTCCACCCAGTTGACGACCGATGCCTTTGGCGACATCCCCCGCAGCGAGGCTTATCAGAGTATTGCGCCTACCTATGATACGCAGGCCTCGGTGTACGAGTGGATGTTCCAGGAGTGTGAAGACCTCATCAAGATGTATGAGGACCCCGCGATCATCAATAACCCCGACAACCAGCCCCTCACTGCCAAGGAAGACCGCGTCTATGGCGGTGACCTCGAGAAGTGGAAAGGCCTGGTTTATGCAATCAAGGCCCGCCTGCTGCTGCGCAATATCCCCAATGTGGATCGCAGCCCCGCGATGTGCCAGAAGATTATCGACGCTGCCGATGCCGCCATCAACCAGTGGCGCAAGGGCGACGTGTTTGACTACCAGGGCGGCCGTGACGCATGGTTCGGCAATGAGCCCCGCTATTATTGGGACGGTGGAACGGGCACGCAGAACGCCGTTTGGAGCGTAGCTCAGCCCGTCATCAACTCGTGGGAGTCGCGCGGGAACGCCGTTTGGAGCGTAGCTCAGCCCGTCATCAACTCGTGGGAGTCGCGCGGTAACCTCTTGGGTAGCGCCATCCCCAGCAAGTTCTTTATGGTGGACCTGATGGGTATCAGCAAGCCCGACAACGAGATGACCTGCGGTATGTTCAATGCCGAAGGTGCCCACGACGGTTTTGCCAACGACCCGCGCTGCGGACTGCTCATGATTGCCCGCACCGGTCCTGCAAGCCCCTCGGTGGCCAGCGAGCGCATCAAGATGCGTTACCTGGAGAACAACATCGGTATGGGTACGTCCTACAAGATTGCCAACTATCCCAACCTGTACATGGGAGCCTATGCCGGTGCTGCCGATGCCTACAACCCCATCTTCACGATGGAAGAGCTCTACTTCATCAAGGCTGAGGCCATGTACTGGATGGGCAAGAAGACCGAGGCTTGCGCCTTGGCCAAGGAGGCCACACAATGGAACATCCAGCGTCACCTTGCAGCCTTCCTGCGACTCTATCCCAACGAGAACTATAACGCCAACACCGACAACAAGTATCCGGGCAATTCGGTTGCCGGCGGCAAGCCCGGCTATCAGGCTGCCGAGTACTGGAACGGTCAGGTGGCTGCGTTCCTCGACAATGAGGACTACTTCCGTGGCACGAGCAGCACGCCTGCTGTCCACAAGGTGACCGACCGCGGCAAGTACATCGCCATGTATCTGCAGCCCGAGCAGTGGACCGACATGCGCCGTTACCACTACAGTAACAACCGCAACCACTACGGCATCGGTGACAACCAGGAAATCGTTTATCCCACCCTGCGCCGTCCTTACAACCTCTATTCAGCCTACTGGATTGACGGCTTGACCGAGGAGCAGAAGGAAAACACCTGGATACAGCGCATCAACTATGACCCCGAGACCGAGGAGAAGTACAACCGCCAGGAACTTGAGCGCCTGGGTGCCTACAAGAACTACAAGTGGTTGCAGGAACCCATGATTTGGGCCCACAACTATGGCGAAGTCACTTCCTTAACCCAAGAAAACAAGAAACTAGGGATTAGAAACTAATAACTAAAGAGATATGAAACGATATAAAATATATGGAATGATAGTTCTGGTGGCTTTGCTCACCGCATCGTGTGCGATACATGACCCGTTTGCCGACAACGGCCAACTCGGTCAAGTGTTGCCCACAGTGGACTGGGAGCAAGGCTCCACCGTGGTCAAAGCTGGCCGCTATGCCTCCTTCAAGGGAAAGTATTACACCACTAGCGAGAAGGCGATTGACCACAGCGAGGTGTGGTGCCTCATAAAGCGCGAGCAGACCGCCACGGCGACCAGCAAGCTGACAACGTCGCTGGCTTATACCAAGAACTACTCCCTGACCGACACCGTGCGCTCCAGCCAGATGGTGGCCACCTATCCTCACAGCAAGGCAGAGTGGGATGGTTACGAGTATGTGCTGACCGACAGTTTCCCCACTTCGCGCACCCTGGCCCCTGTGACTTGGGTAAATCCCGAGGAATGGGATCAGGAAAAGTTTGACAGTTACTATCCCTCAACGTTCCAGGACGAGTTCATGGCTTATATGGTCAATGCGTTGACCAAGGACAGCACCTACTATAACGACCTGCGCAACGTCTATATCAAGTACAGTTTTCCCATTGAACTCTTTGAGCAGCTGAATGCCCAGTACCAGATCGACTTCCCGACCGATACCACGGCCGACGACAAGTCCAACGCCTGGTTCACCACCGATGAGATAGACCATTACTATTACATCACGGTGGGTGATGATGGCAAGGCTGTCTATCATGAGATTGCCGACGAGAGTGCGGCACCGGCAGGCGCCAACGTGCAAGCGGTCTATAAATCGGCTTTCTGGCTCTTCTCGCGTTACAGCGACGACACGGGTGGCAAGATCACCACGGTGCGTCGCCAGTACATGCCCTATTTCAAGAGCATGCTTGAGACGATTCCCTTCACGTCGTGGATTTACAACACGGCGGACAAGGTGTACACGGTGAACTTCAGCCGCACCTATTTCCTGGAACCCCAATTCCGCGTGTATGACACCGATGGAAAGGTGGGCGTGACTACCGATAACAAAGAAGTAACACTCAATTAGTTGTAAGTTTTTAGTTGTAAGTTTTTAGTATGATTACTATCGCCCGTTCAAACAGATAGCAAAAAGTATTATCACTTACAACTTAAGACTAAAAACTTAAAACTTTTAGAATATGAAGACATTCAATAAAATATCATTTCTGATACTGATGGCGATGATGGCGGTGTCCTGTATTGACAAGACGCCCGATTATGACAATTTCGCCACCAAGGATGTGGATTTCACCTACAGAGTGGACGATGACCGCTATGGTCTGGACTTCTATGTGGTATCGACCGTCGAGTTCACCAATACCTCGTCCAAGTCGGGACAGGTGACGTGGGATTTCGGCGACGGAACGACCTCGACCGAAATGAACCCGTCTCACAAGTATGACAAGGCCGGTATCTATCAGGTGACGTTGACGGTTGACGGCGTGGGCAGTCGCACCTATCCGTTGCTCATCTATGACATCGCTCCCCTGTTGAGCGTGGTTGAGCAGAGTGCGACACCGGTTGTCATCAACGATGTGGACGTGAAACTCGACATCGAGTTGCCCAATCCCGAGAACCTGGTGTGCAAGTATGTGTGGACTTTCCCCGAGGGCACACGTGACGCCGAGGGCAACCTGATCTCGACTTTTGAGGGTTACAGCCATGCGGACGGAACGACTGACAACCCCGGCAAGTTGACCTTCAGCAACATCGGATCACAGAAGATTACCTTGCAGACGTGGTTTGACATCAACGGTGAGAACCGCCGTCTGGAGGACAGCTACGTCAATGTGCAGGTGGGCTCGTCGATTCCTGCCCCAACGCTCTATTATGCCACTCAGGGCGGTAACATCATGGCTGTAAAACTGGTGGATCTTTCCAAGTTGCCCGCCGGCACCAAGAACCTGCCGTTTGATATGGGCGTTAGCTCGGGCAACATGCCCACTACGCTCGTGTTTGCCACCGAGAAGACCGTGACCGACAGTGCCACCATCGAGCAGGATAACATCTATATCCTGGACTGCGGCAAGCAGTATTACTACATCAACGACGAGGCTGGCAACCTGGGCGATGGCAAGATCACCGTCATGAGTGCCGACGGATCGGTGACTAACGTGATGGTCACCAACGTGGGCGGTCCTGCTTTTAACGACCCCTTCCAGGGTTGCACCGACGGCACGACCCTTTACTACACCGACCGCAACACGGGCATCCGTACGCTCCCGCTCACGGCACGTGGCGAGACCGAGCAAACCAACTACACCAGTACGGCAGGCTATTTCGTCGTCAACAACCAGTTGAGTTACTATGGTCAGGGTATCGCCTATGGCGCTATCCACACGGGCCTTTACCTCGACAAGACGGGCATGTTCTGGTGGAGCAAGAATTATTCGGGTAACGGTATTTACCGCTTCCGCACGAGTGACATCGGCAAGACCGGCACCGGCGTGCCCGTGCCTCATCCCATCGTGCTCGAAACGACGCAGCCGCGCGCCTTCACACTCGACGAAGACCTGGGCTACCTGTATGTGTGGATGACCAAGGGTACCACCCCCGGTGTGGGCTTCACCCAGTACGCCATCCCAGCCGAGAACGCCACGGTGACCTATGACAAGTACGTCCACTTTATCACCATGGAGGCCGATCCCATCAACACGACCGATGCCGAGGGTGTTTACACCACGCAGTTTGCTGTTGATGCCCAGACCCACTACGTCTATTTCGGCTTCCGTGCCGCCACGACCGAGAAGACCTACACCACGGGCTTGTATTACTTCAATCCCGATGACGGCAAGGTCTATAACTTCAACGGCAACAAGGACAGGATTCTGGGCGTGTGCATCAACCCCCGCCTGACCAACCTGTTCTAAAAGAGCGAAGAATGTAGAGACGCAAAATTTTGCGTCTCCTATCGAGAGGCGAGTAAGCACGATCACTTAACCAAGTCATCATTATCACACACCGCCCATAACAACGGAACTATGAAGAGAGGAATAACCATAATAGCATTGCTGGTGACATTTGTCGCCAGTTTTGCCATTACTCCTGACACGCCGCCCAAGCGTGAGCAGCGAGGCATGTGGATAACGGCCTACCTCAACGATTGGCCCAGCGGGTCCATCACGGCAAGCAATACGCCCATTGTGAAGAATGCCTGCTGCAAGATGCTCGACACATTGCGCGTTAATCACATCAATGCGGTCTATTACCACGTCAGGGCGATGTGCGACGCGATGTACAATTCGGCTTATGAGCCTTGGTCCAGCTATATCTCGGGCAAGCGCGGAGAGGCACCGGCGTTCGACCCGTTTGAGTTCCTTGTTCAAGAGGCCCACAAGCGCGGCATTGAGGTATATGCTTGGGTCAACCCTTACCGCTATGCTCATGGCAGCGAGATGTGGGGGGATAGCGAACTCGACTATGTCAACACCCATCCCGAGTGGCTGTTGACCACGAGCTATGAGACGGTGCTCAACCCTGGCCTCCCCGAGGTGCGCCAGCGCGTGGTGGACGTGTGCAAGGACATTTTGGTAAAGTATGACGTTGACGGACTGGTGTTTGACGACTATTTCTATAATCAGGACAATCCGTCGTTCTCACTCGATGCCGACCTGTATAACGCCTATCGGGCTGCGGGCGGCACGATGTCCCAGGGTGACTGGCGCCGCGAGAACGTCAACCAGATGGTTAAGGATGTCAATGACATGGTAAAATCGACCAAGCCCTGGGTGCGGTTCGGCATAGGGCCGGCTGGTGTGGCTTGTACTTCCCAAGCCGTTGCCGACAAATATGGCGTCGAGCCTTGCCCCGTGGGCAGCGACTGGCAGTATAACCAGATTTACAGCGATCCCATGGCATGGCTGACCCGTGGCACCATCGACTTCCTGGCTCCGCAGGTCTATTGGAAAACGACGGGCACCTTTACTGGTGTCACTACCTGGTGGGGCAAAATGGCTGCCCGCTTCAACCGCCACGTTTTTATCAGCCAGTGGGTTCCTGACGAGGAGGGCTGGACACTGGCCGAATTCGTCAAGCAGGGACGCGTCATGCGCGAGGCGATGGCCGCTGGCGGCAACCCCGGCATGGTCTATTTCCGCTATGGTACCTGGCGCAACAAGAAAGAGAAAATCGACGGCAAGGTCCGCCAGTTGCGCACTTGGCTCAAGGACAGCCTTTATTCGACCATTGCCCTCAATCCCGCTCCAGCATGGCTCGAGCCTGACCAGAGTTATTCCACAGTGACCAACCTCAGCTATCAGGACGGCACGCTCACTTGGGACAGCATCCCCAATGTGCGCTATGTCATTTATGCCATCCCCGACGGGGTGGATGACAGCGGCTTCCATTGCCAGGCGCAGTACATTCAGGGTGTGACCTATTGGGCTTCTTATACCCTTCCCGCCAGCATGCGCGACGGTTACCGTTATGCCGTGACCATCCTGGACCGATGGGAAAACGAGTATGCCCCCGTCACGCCAGGCGTGGTTCCCACGCAAGCCGCCCAACCGGTATTGCTTTATCCCGAGGATGGTGCCGAGGTGCCTGAATTGTCGTTCCTGCAATGGAGTGGCGATGCTGCTACCTATGTCGTGCAGGTCTATGCCGATGAGCAGATGGATTCCCTGGTGGCTCATGTCGAGGTGGATTCGACGAACTGTCCGTTGCCCCGCATTCCGGGCCTCAAGGCCGGCACTTACTGGTGGCGTGTCGTGGCACGCGGACTCAACCAGTGGGACAACGCAAGCGACTTGCGCCGGTTCACGCTGGGTCAGATGCACATCATTTCGCCTGCCAGTGGTGCCACGGCGGTACCGTTGACGCCTGTCATCACCTGGACGGCAGGCGCTCCGGGAACAGAATATGTGCTGGAACTCTCCACGACGGCAACGATGAGCCATCCTGACAGCGTTAAATTGGTGGCGGCCCAGTGGCAAGTTCCCCAATACTGCTTTGCCGGAGCCACTGACTATTACGCAAGGGTAACAGCCACCTACGGCACGACTACAGTCGTCACACCGGTGACCTCATTCACCACGGTTGAGGCCATCCCTCCCGTGCCCGTGTATATCGTTCCCGGAGAAGGCGACACATTGCTTTATTCAACCAGTGTGGTGAAATTTGAGCCTGTCGAGGGTGTTGGCTCGTTGAGGGTGCAGATCAGCGCTTCGGAGACCTTTCCCAACCGCACTTCTTACAATGGCACTATCGATGGCGGCATCTTCGAGACGCCCCGTTTGGGAGACATCAAGGGAGCTGGTAAACTCGTTGATGGCAATACCTACTATGTGAGGGCTCGTTATGCCTATCGCACGCTGGCTACAGGCACTAATGTACAATATACCGACTATTGCGATATTCGCTCATTTGTGTACCGCGAAAGCCTGCGTGGCGATGTCAACGGCAACGGCGAGGTGAATATCGCCGATGTGAATGCGGTTATTTCCCTCATCCTCAATGGTGGCGGGGCCGACAATCCACGCGCCGATGTCAACGGCGATGGCGAAATCAACATCGCTGACGTCAATGCCATTATCCTCATCATCCTCACCTCTTAGGGTAAAATAGGGACGGTTCTTTTGATGACAAAACTGAAATGAAGCGACTGATTTTCATAATGATGCTGATACTCACGCTGCTGGCTTGCAAGCGTGAGCGGGCCAATTTCCCTCCTGACGACACTGGAGTGGAGCTTACCTCGACCAATCTGCCCATCGTGTGGATTGAGGTGGGCGCCAGGGATATTGACCGCTATCGGCGCATCGATGCCCGCATGAAAATCATCGACAACGGACCGGGGAACCTCAACTATGCCGACACCGTTGCCCATCCGGGGCAACGCATCGACTACGCTGGTCACATCGCCCTGCGTTACCGCGGCAACTCGACCTACAACGACAGTCCCAAGAAACCATACTCCTTCCGCACGATGGATGGCACGCTCAAGTATGGCTCTAAGAAAAAGGTCAAAATCCTGGGAATGGGCAAGGATGACAACTGGGCCCTGATGGCACCGTATTCCGACAAGAGCATGATGCGTGACATGCTCACTTATGAACTGATGCGTCCGTGGATGGAGTACACCCCGCAGGGCCGCTATTGTGAGGTGTTCCTCAACGGCACCTATTATGGCGTATATATCCTGTGTGAGGTGGTTTCCAAGGGGAAACACCGCTTGAATCTTGACAAACCCGGCAAGCACGGTGATGCCCTCACGGGTGATTACCTGATGGAGGTGGACTGTAACGATGAGCCGACTTATACCTCGCATTATCATCCCGTGAGCAGCAAGGGGGTGCCCTACAAGGACAAGGTGATACTGTTCCAGTACAAATCGCCCGACTTGGAGGAATTGAATGAGCGTCAGCTGGCCTATATCAACGGCCGCATCAATCAGATGGAGGCAGCATTCGCCTCACCCGGTTATCGTGATCCTCAGGCGGGCTACCGACGCTACATCGACGTGGCCTCGTTCATCGATTATCAACTGGCCACCGAGTTGGGACACAATGTGGACGGATACCGCCTGAGCGGCAAGTTTTACAAGCGCCGCGATGCCATTGACGGGCGTTTCAAGATGGTGATTTGGGACACCAATCTGGCTTATGGCAATACCAAGAATTGCGACGGCTGGCGCACCGACACGTGGATTTACCAGAGCAACGACGTGCTGTATGGTGCCGGCGAGGTCTATCTGGTGCCTTTCTGGTGGTATCGTCTGAACAGCGATCCGGACTATGTGGCCGCCGTAAAGGCCCGGTGGGCGCAGATGCGTGCCGCCAACCTGAGCGAAAGCCGCATCATGGCTACCGTTGACTCGCTGGCTAACCTGCTCACCTCGCATGGTGCCGAGGCCCGCAACAGCCAGGCATGGCCCCGATGGGGGCAGTATGTGTGGCCCAACTACTATATCGCTAAGGACTATCAGGACGAGGTGGCTTATCTAAAGCAGTGGCTACATGAGCGTCTCGCCTGGATGGATGAGCAGTTAGGTTATGTTTTGGATAAATAATTGTTCAGCCAAATTTTGAAAGTAGCGATTTTTTGTGTTACTTTGCTAAAATTAAACAGGATAGAAAGCTAAATAAAATACAATAACTTAATAACCAACTTATTATGAAGAAATTACTACTTCTTTTGCTCTTACTGACCAGTGCCACGGCGTGGGCAACGACCGATGGCGTGAAGTATGAACCGGTGAACGGTATCAATATTGTTAACCTGTGGATTCAAGACCGTTATCACACTCAGGATGTGTGGGCAAGCATGCCCTATTGCAACACGAGTGCCCGTACGGCTGTGATGAAAGATGGCTATATCTACATCGCCCGTTCCAATGCCAATGCGGTCATTCAAGGCAACGATACCCTGGCACAGAGCGTCATTTACAAGGTGGATGCCACCAATGGCAATCTGATCAAGGAATTGCCCTTGACGCTCAATGGCGCCATCTATGGCGGTGCCGTCTTGAGCAGTAATACGGTGGGTGTGGACCATTTCGGACACCTGTATATGTCACCTTACTCGAGTGAGAAGGCTGCGATTCATGACGTTTATCTGGTGGATGAGGAAACGGGTGCTCTCACCTTGGTGGCTGAACTCGACAAGGGCGATGCCGTGCAGCGCTGCGACTACATCGATGTGATGGGTGATTTAACGCGTGAACAGGCCGAGTGCAACATCATGTCGGTCGGTGCCAGCTCAGAGTATGTATACCGCTGGCATGCCGATCAGGATGGTGACTGGGAAGGCGGCTTTGAGGGCGATCCCTATCTTGCCATTTTGGACTTCTATCCCGAGACGGTCACCCAGTGGGGCTATGCTCCCGTGGTGAAGATGATTCTTGGCGAGGATGAAGAATCGCTCTACAGCGGCAGACTGTTCTATATCGACGGCTTCACCACATCGCCTATCCTCTATGATGAAACAGGTACGATCGTGGATTCGTTTGAGAATGTCGATCCCAGCTTGTTACCCATGGACGTGGGCGCCAACGGTGTGTGCGAGTTCACCCTTGAAGGCCGCAATTTCATCGTATATGTGGCTGCACAGTACGATGGTGTGGTCGAGTCCACGGGGATTAACAAGGCTTGCCAGTCATACATCTGTGAAATGGGCGAGGGCATGACCTTGGAGGGCATGCAGCGCTACTGGATGGTACCCGACGAGTTGGGCCGTACCAGCGATGGTGGCACGCGCGTTCAGAGCATGAACGTGGAATATGGTGTCGATGACGAGGGCAACGAGGAGGTGACTTTGTTCATCTTCAAGTGCTATAACGGTATGGCCGTTTACAAGATCGGCACTAACGTGAGCAGTGGCGAGCAGCCTGGCCTGAAGGGCGATGTGAACGGTGACGGCGAGGTCAACATCTCCGATGTCAACTGCCTGATTGGCGTCATCCTGGGCACAAAGCAGGTCAGCGAGTTCGGTGACCGCGCATATGTGAACGATGACGACGAGGTGAACATCTCTGACGTCAATGCCGTTATCGCCATTATTCTGAATAACTGATAGTGTCCCCAAGAGGGGAAGCAAAACAGTCATAGCCGCGGATTGCACGGAGTGTCCTTCACATCCGCGTCCAATCCGCGGCATTCTTTGTTCAAAACAACGACATAACCAATCACATAAAACCATATCGATATGAAAAAATCTTTACTTCTTTTATTCGCTGTATTCACTACTGCCTTGAGTGTCATGGCGGTAACCGACGGCCAGACCTATCCCGAGGTCAACGGCATCAAGATAGTCAACAAGTGGATTTTTGACCGTGTACACAGTGGCACTGATTATACCAGCAATGCCATCTGCAACCAGCGCGCCCGCACGGCAACGATGGATCAGGGCATCGTCTATGTGGCCCGCAGCGAGGAAAAGGCTGTCATCATCGGCAACGACACCATCTCGCAGTCGGTTATCCACCGTTTCTCGGCAGCCGACGGCAGCCAGTTGGAGGACCTGCCGTTGACGCTGGACGGGGCGCCCTACGGTCGTTTCCTGGGCGTGGCAAGCATCGGCAAAGATGACTTTCATCACATTTGGGTGGCTCCCATGACAAGCACGGCCCAGCAGTATATTCCTGTCTATATGGTGAATATAGAGACGGGAGAACTGACCCTCGTCGTTGAGATGGACAAGGGCGACGCGCCCCAGCGCACCGACTATCTGGACGTCATTGGTGACCTCACCCTTGAGGAGGCCGAGTGCAACATCATGACCGTTTCGGGCTCTACTGCCGACCCCGGCTTCCCCACGCTCTACCGCATGCATGCCGACCAGGGCGGTGACTGGGAAGGCGGCTTTGAAGGCGACCCCTACATGGATGTCATCAATTTCTACCCCGAAACCAAAACGGGCTTCTCGCTGGCACCGGTCATCAAGATGATTGAAGGACCTGACGAGGAGTCACGCTACAGTGGCAAAATGTTCTACATCGACTGCTTTGACACGGCCCCCGTCATCTATGACTTCTCGGGATCGGTGATTGACTCGTTCGAGGACGTGGATCCTGACCTGTGGCCCAAGGCGACGCCTAACGGCTGCATCGAGTTCCACCTCGAGGGACGCGACTTCCTGACCTATGTCATCGCCGACATGAACGGCGGCGGATATGGTTGCCAAGCCAACATCTGTGAGTTGGGCGAGGGACAGACGCTGGCCGGCATGACCAAGTACTGGAAGATTCCCGCCGACAGCCTGGGCAAGGTCAACGACAGCGGCCTGCGCGTTCACTGTTTTGCCGTGGAATATGGCGTTGACGATGAGGGCTTTGAGGAGGTGACCCTGTTTACCTTCAAGGCCTATAACGGTATGGCTGTCTATAAAATCGGCCGCAACGTGGATGCGGGCGAGCAGCCTGGCATAAAGGGCGACGTGAACGGCGATGGTGAAGTCAACATCTCAGATGTCAACTGCCTGATTGGCGTCATCCTGGGCACAAGGCAGGCCAGTGAATTCGGGGGCCGTGCATTTGTGAACGATGACGACGAGGTGAACATCTCCGACGTCAATGCCGTCATTGCCATTATCTTGAAGTCATGAAACGGCTGCTGTTTCTGGCGATAGCCCTGCTGGTGGTAGTCACGGCGTTTGCCCGTGACCAGTGGGTCATCGGCGACAGGGCCTATGAGGTGGACACGCTCATCTTCCCGCATCTGGCCGGGCCGGGCGTGATTGCAGCCAAATATGATATCCCGGCATTGCCGCTCAAGGTGAGTGTCGTGGAGATGGATTTGACCAATCCCTATATCGTCATGGAGACCTGCCTGGGCGCCGAAAAATCGGTGGGCACTGAGACTCCGGTCAATATGGCCCTGCGTAATACGCGGCCCGGGCATGAGGTGGTGAGCGCCCTCAATGGCGACTTCTTCATGACCTCGCCCACCAACGAGGTGGGCCTGCCCTTGAGCGGACAGGTGCGCAACGACGAGTTGGTGCTCAGTAGCCACAACCGTGCCTGTCTGGTGCTGGATAATGACAACAGGCCTTACATCGATCGCCTGACCTTTACAGGGCGCGTGACTGGCGGCGGCCATTCGTTTGCGCTCAATCTGGTGAACCGCATGCGTTATGCCTATGAGAATATCGCCGCTAACCAGTCTTTCCTGTTTACCCGCAGCTACGGTCCTGTTACCTATGACGGCTCCAATTCGGGGAAAATGGTGCTGCTCCGTCCTGCCGGCGAGCCGTTCCGCTGGAATGCCAACGGCGTGGAGCAGTGCGTCATCGAGGAGATTTTTGACGCCCGCGGTTCAGCCACCATTCCCGATGGCAAGGCCATCTTGTGGCTCAAGGGCACATACGCCAACCAGACGGAATGGATGAACGTGGGCGATGTGCTGGACATCAGTTTCAGCCTCACGCTCAACAACGGCCCTCAGGATGTGAACATCCACCAGCTCATTGGCGGCAGCAACCACATCATCATGCAGAATGGCCAGTTCATGGAGGACTGGGCCGAGCGCCATCCCCGCACGGCAATCGGCTTTAATGCCGACAGCACACGTCTCTACTTTGTCGTGGTTGACGGTCGCCACATGACTTCGACGGGTGTGACGCTCTGGGAGATGAAGGGCATTTTTGACGCTTTGGGTGCTGTGAATGCGGTGAACCTGGATGGCGGCGGCTCGTCATGCATTCTAGCCAATGACGAAGTGCTGAATCATCCCAGTGACGGGCCGGTGCGTGCCGTGGGCAATGGCTGCCTGCTGGTATCGGTCGCTCCCGAGGATAACGGGATAGGTATCATTAACTTTGAGCCCCGCTGCTACAACCTGTCGATTTCGGCCACCACAGCCTTTGACATTTGGGGGTACAACCAGTATGGTGTCTTGAAGACACGTGACCTGCAAGGCTGCATTTTCACCTGTGACCCCCAAGTGGGTCATTTCGATGAAGAGGGCAACTTCCATGCGGTTTCAACGCCAGCGTCGGGCAATCTGTATGCTACCTATAACGGCATCACCGCCACTCAGCCTGTAACGATCATGGAGGCCCAGTGGCAGTTGGTGAGCGATAGCGTGACTGTAGACCGTTTTCATCCTTATGAGATCAACATCAATGGCATCAGCGGCTACGCTTTAGACAAGGTGGACCCTAGTGTCGTGCCTTGGGCATCGGCCGACGAAACAATCTGCACGGTAGATGACCAGGGCAAGATTACCGCTGTGGCCGACGGACAAACCTTCGTGGGCTCGAGCCATCCCTTGCTTGCCGACTCGCTGCTCGTGCGGGTCGAGAACCCCAAGGCGCGCGTGACCACCGTCGAGAATGCGCCTATTGTCCCTGACACCTGGACCATTGCCCAGAGTGGCGGCAAGGACAGGGTGGTCACCGCACTGGACAATGGCTTGCAGATTGATTTCACGGGTGCTTCGTCCCGTAATCCTTACCTCAAGATTTCCAAGGATGTGCAGATGTGGGGCATCCCTGACACCCTGCGTCTGCGCATCAGCCCGGGCGGTATTCAAATCAAGTCGGTCAAGGTTCTGGTCGAGACAGCCTACGGGGAGCGCATGACGGCCGAGAGCCTGATTGACGGGACAACAGGGAATGAGATTCAGGTTGATGTGCCCGTGACTGAATTTTGTGATGCTGCCGACTTGGGCAATTTTCCCCTGCATCTGGTCTATTACTATATCACTTACAATGCGGTCACCACTGGCGAGCAATACAGTCTCAAGATACCGGGCATGGAACTGGTCTATGGCAATATGCCGCCCGATGAGCCCCAGCCCATCTCTTGTGACGTCAATGATGACGGTGAGGTGAACATTGCCGATGTCAATGCTGTTATCCGCATGATTCTTGCTGGCAGCAACGACCCGAAAGGTGACGTCAATGACGATGGCGAAGTCAACATAGCCGACGCCAACGCCATCATCCGCATTATCCTCTCGTGAGCGGGGTAAGATAGACACATTTCTTTTGATGTAAAAATGATTTTTGGTTATGAAACGTGATGAGTTTATGGTGGAAGTGTGTGCCAATGGGGTGGAGTCCTGTTTAGCGGCACAAGAAGGCGGAGCTGACCGTGTGGAACTGTGCGCAGGCATCCCCGAGGGCGGCACCACACCCAGTTATGGCGAGATCAAGGTGGCTCGCCGTGTGTTGACGACGACGCGACTGCACGTGATCATCCGTCCACGCGGCGGTGACTTCCTCTATACCGATTTGGAGGTAGAACGAATGGCGGCCGATATCGCCGTGTGCCGTGAATTGGGTGCCGATGGTGTGGTATTCGGCTGCCTGAATGCCGATGGTACCATTGATATGGAAAAAAACCGTTACCTCTTGGAGTGCTCGCGTGGCATGAGTGTGACGATGCACAGGGCATTTGACCGTGTCGCCGACCCCGAGCAGGCATTGGAGCAAATCATCGGTTTGGGCTTTGACCGCATCTTGACTTCTGGTCAGCAACCTAAAGCCATTCAGGGCGCTGAACTGTTAGCCCGACTTCACCGGCAGGCAGCGGGCCGCATCATTCTCATGGCAGGCAGCGGCGTGACCGAGCAGAACATCCGCGAATTGCGTGAGAAGACCGGCTTGCACGAGTTCCATTTCTCAGGCCGTGAATCCCGGCCCAGCGCTATGCAATATGTCAATCCCAACCTGTATATGGGCCGTCCTGGCGCCAACGAGGCCGCTCTTGACTATACAACTGCCCGTCGCGTTGCCGACACTATTGCCCAATTGCTTCATTGACAGCCCATAATACTAAAAACATTAGTTTTTTAGCCTAAAGAGCGCAAAATTTGATAAATATTGCTCATTGTGTGATTGTATTCACTACTTTTGCAAAATTATAATAAAATTTTGTGTTGTCTTAATAAACTTTATGGATATGAAACGCTTACTCTTTACCTTATACGTCATGCTGCTGGCAGTAGGCAGCATGCATGCTGGGCAGGTGAGCGAGGCCCAAGCCCGTCAGGTGGCCAACAGGTTTTTTGCGCAAAAGTCTGCCCGTTTCATGGCACCGTCTGTTTCGGCCTCCCCTCGGCTTGCTTATACGGCCAATCGCGGGCGTTTTTATGTGTTTGACCGCGGTGAGCGCAACGGCTTTGTCGTGGTGGCTGGCGATGACCGCTTGCCGCAAGTGCTGGGCTATGGCGATGCAGGCGATTTCTCGGCAAGCACCCTGCCACCTGCAGTGCAGTACTGGATGGATGAGATGAATAGGCAGATTGACTATCTGCAAGCCCATAGCGAGGTCATTGCCCATCATCCTGTCAAGCGTGCTGATGCCGTCGGCCCGCTGCTGACGACACAATGGAATCAAGAAGCTCCCTATAACAACTACTGTCCCACCTATGGCCAGGGATACCGAGCGCTGACCGGATGTGTGGCAACTGCTACCGCCCAGATTATGAATTACTACCAGTGGCCCCCCGTCGGCCGTGGAAGTCATTCCTATACCTGTAATGTGAATGGCACGACTCCAACCGTACTTAGTGCCGACTTCAGCCAGTCGGTCTATCGGTGGGACCTGATGCTGGATACCTATGACGAAAACAGCAGCGTTGAGTCATGCGACGCCGTGGCCCGGTTGATGTCTGACGTGGGCATCGCTGAGAATATGAACTATGGCAGCAGCAGCGGTGCGCGACAGCAAGATGCATTGTTCGCATTGCAGCATTATTTCAGTTATAGCGACAAGTGTTATTTGCTCAAGCGCGACCTCTTTAGTTCTGCCCATTGGGATCAACTTCTGGTTGATGAAATCGGTAAGAAACGCCCGATCTTGTATGTTGGGGATACTAACACCACAGGCCACGCCTTTGTGCTTGATGGTTACGATAATGACGGTTATTTTCATGTCAACTGGGGTTGGGGAGGTCATTATGACGGTTATTTTCTGGTCTCACTACTTAACCCCGCATCTCAAAATTTCGAGTATAACCAGAATGGCCTTTTCGGTGTAGTACCTGAGACGCAAGCCGATGCCGTCGATGATGTCCTGTACATGTACGGCATGTTGATACCGGTTTTCTCATCTGCACCATTGGGAACTCAAACCACCCTTGAAATTGATCTCAATTTTCAGGGCAACATAATTGACCCTGACACCGTTGAGTACTATGAAGTGGGAGACTTTACATATTATTACGATACTATACAGGTTAAGTTGGGTGTCTTTGACATGAATGATGTAGAGTGTTACAGTCAATTGCTCACTGTATATTATGATTTGTATTTTTTAACGGCAGGAGACTATGTCCTCTTTGATGTGCCCCAGTCTCTTGAAGATGGCGAGTATAAGCTCAAATTGTTCTATTCGACTGATGGGGGTGTGAATTATGACCATCAGGTTCAGCCAGCTTATTATGATGGAAAAGAACTGTATGACAGGATGCTGGTGGCCGACGGCACGGCCTATTTCATGCATCGTTTCTTGTCGGGCTATTATGGTGTGGGCTCTTTTGTTATGCCCGTCGGGGTAAAGGTTAACGATAACATCAGTGTTGACGTGAACCTGTCTTACATGCCAGCTTGGACACCGGAATATGAAATCGGGCCGACTGGGAATGTCTATCTGGCTCTGCTGAAGGATGGTGTTGAGGTAGCTACTGGCCCAATGAATATGGTGTCGTTGCCCTATAGTTCATCAAAAACCTATCAGATGCAGCTCACCGCACCGTCGGAGTGGGGACGGTATGACCTGGTGTTGAACGATGAGAGCGGCACCCACATGCTGAAAGGGATAGAATATACAAGTTCGATTGTCGAAAGTGATCTCATGTCAATTCCCGTCTTTATCTTGCCTCCTTGCCAGGAGCTTGTCGAGGATTTTGAGACGATGACGGCTAACAACAGCACGACAGACCAGGACGTGCAAGGGCGCTTCACTACTTGGACATTCAGTAAAAGTGGCGTGCGTGCTCCGGGTGAGGGTAAGTGCAACGGTACCAATGCTGTGATGATGAAGAAACCCAGCATCTTCCATACCACAAAGCCTCTGAACAAAGACTTTTTCATGGCACAGGCAGTATTCTTCAATCCCACCGCTACGTTGTCCAAGTACACGCTGGAGTATTCTACCGACGGTGGAGTCACCTGGCAGATGGCTTATACGATCGACAGCATTGATGTAGTCGAGGTGGACAAGAAGAGCAAAGCGCTTGCCACATGGAATCTTAACCTGTCGGCCTCACAATCCACTCTGTTCCGCATCGCCATGATTGGTGGTGGCAATGGTGCGACCTATGTCGATGATTTCGCACTGTTTTACCATAGTCTGGAAGGTGACGTGAACGGTGACGGCGAGGTCAACATCGCCGACGTCAATGCGGTTATCCGTGTGATATTGACCGACGAGGCCAATGATGCCGCCGACGTGAATGGTGACGGGGAGGTGAACATCTCAGACGTCAACACCATCATTCATCATATCCTGGAATGATAGGGAAAAAGGGGTATTTTGTGTAGAAATACGAAGAAAAGTAATGAATCTTGCCCAATTTTGGGTAAGATTCATTACTTTTGCAGGATACTAACAAAAACAGATAACATTTTTTTGAGATTTGCTTATGAAAAGATTGATCTTCATCCTAACTTTTGCGTTAATAGCGGTCAGCAGTTTGCAGGCCGGACAGGTGAGCGAGGCCCAAGCCCGTCAAGTGGCCAACAGGTTCTTTGCGCAAAAATCTGCCCGTTTCATGGCACCGTCTGCTTCGACCTCTCCACGGCTTGCCTATACAGCCGAGCGCGGACGTTTTTATGTGTATGACCGCGGTGAACGCAATGGCTTTGTCGTGGTGGCCGGCGATGACCGCTTGCCGCAAGTGCTGGGCTACGGTCAGGAGGGTGATTTTTCGGGTAACACCCTGCCCCCTTCTGTGAAGTACTGGATGGATGAGATGAACCGTCAGATCGCTTACCTGCAAGCTCATGGTGACATTAAGGCTCATAGGCCGGCCAAGCGTGAGATAACCGTTGCCCCGATGGTGACAACTCAATGGAACCAGGGCGAGCCCTATAACAACTACTGTCCCACCTACCCGTTATCCAATGGCAATGAAGTCCATGCAGCTACCGGCTGTGTGGCCACGGCAACGACCCAATTCATGAGCTATTATAAGTGGCCGAATGTCGGCAGGGGCAGCCATTCCTACGTCTGCAATGTGAATGATAAGGTCCTTACTGAACTCAGCGCCGACTTCGGACAAACGACCTATCGCTGGGACCTGATGCTTGACACCTATGATTCCAACAGCAGTGAGGAAGCCTGTGATGCTATTGCCAGACTGATGGTTGATGTGGGAATCTCGATGGATATGAACTATGGTGAAAGCAGTGGAGCGTCGGAGCATGCCGCTGCCCGAGGACTGAGTACCTATTTCGGTTACTCTGACAGATATTATTGGCTTCAGCGAGACTGCTATAGTGCGGAACAGTGGGACCAGTTGCTGGTGAATGAAATCAGCCTGATGCGCCCTATCATGTATTGCGGATATTCTACCGATGCAGGCCATGCTTTTGTGCTGGATGGCATTGATGCCGATGGCTATTTTCATGTCAACTGGGGTTGGGGCGGCACCTACGACGGCTATTTCCTCTTTTCGCTGCTTGCTCCTGGCGGCACTAATTTCAAGTATTATCAGGACGCCCTTTTCGGTATGGTTCCTGAGGCCCAGGCCGATGAAGTAGATGATTATATAGCTATCCACAGTCAGCTATTACCCAGTCGCCCATCAGCCCAAATGGGGAATACTATAGGTTTGGGTATGTTTAGTTTTATTGTTGAGGGCAACATGCTGGATACAGCGGGTTGCGATGAATGGGATGGTCACAATCATTATTACGCAATGATTCCGATATTATTGGGACTGTATGACAAGAATGGCGTGGAGTGTGCTAGAAAAGAATACTCTTATCCGCATTTATTAGAAGAGAATTGGTACACTTCGGGTGATGTTCTCGAATTTGACTTGCCCCAGTCGCTTGACGATGGCGAATATTATTTCAAACTGTTCTATTCAGTGGATGAGGGGGTTAGCTATGACCGTCAGATGATGGATTTTAGCGGCAAGGAAGTTTATCTCAAGATGATTGTGAGTGGCGATACGGCCTACTTTAAGGATTGTTTCCTGGCTAACACCTATGATGTGCAATCGTTTGACGTACCAAGGGGCGTCAAGATTAACGAAACTTTCAACATCGGCGTGAATCTGCTTTACGATGCGCCTTGGAGTGAGATGGATGGGCCTACTGGCAACGTCTATGTGTCCTTGCTGAAGGATGGTGAAGAAGTCGCCGCCAGCCAGTTGTATGAAGTGACGCTGCATCCCAATGAGGTAACGACCTATGAAATACAGCTCACCGCCCCCTCGGAATGGGGATTTTATGACGTGGTGTTGTGCGATGAGAGCGGTAACCGCATGAGTACGATGTACGGGTGGCTTAATGCTGGTGAAGCACCCTCTGCTCCCATTTGCATCTTGCCGATTTGTCAAGAACTATACGAGGATTTTGAATCCATGCCGAAAAACAACAGCACCAATAGCCAGAATGTGCAAGGCAACTTCACCACATGGAACTTCCTCAATAGCGGCGTGCGTGCGCCTGGCGAGGGCAAATGCAACGGCGCCCACTCTGTCATGATGAAGTTACCCAGTGCCTTCTACACGGCTCAGCCCCTGAACCGCAACTTCTTCATGGCGCAGGCGATGTTCTTCAATTCGAGCGCATCAGATGCAAAATATACGCTGGAATATTCAACCGACGGTGGTGCCACATGGGAATTGGCGCAAACCATCGAGGGCAAGGATGAAGTGGAACTGGGCAGGAAGAGCGAGGCGCTTGTCACATGGTATCTTAACCTGACGGACACCCAGCCCGCCCAATTCCGCATAGTGATGGTTGGCGGTGGCAATGGTGCCACCTACGTCGATGACGTCAGCCTGTACTATACTCAACTGGTAGGTGACGTGAACGGTGACGGCGAGGTCAACATTGCCGACGTCAATGCGGTCATCCGTATGATATTGACCGATGAGACCAGTGCGGCTGGCGATGTGAACGGTGACGGCGAGATCAACATCTCTGACGTCAACGCCATCATTCGCATTATCCTGGAATGATAGGATAAAGATAAAATTTACGGATTGTTGCCCTGCCAGGTCGGGTGATTGTCATGAACTTGTGACAGCAGGGACAGAGCGACACCGGCGGCATCATCGGGGGAGACCCAGGTGATGTCGCTGTCGCGTCGGTACCAGGTTTGTTGTTTCTTGGCATACACGCGGGTGTTTTTCTTCATGCGCTCGATGGCGGTGTGCCGGTCCATCGTGCCGTCAAAGATGGCGAACATTTCCTTCATGCCCACGGTGTTGAGCGAGTTCAGGTGGCGCAGGTGATAGACGCTTCTTGCCTCCTGCTCCAGGCCCATCTCAATCATGCGGTCCACACGCCGGTTGATGCGGTCAAACAGTTGGTCGCGTTCGATGTTCAGAGCCAGCTTGATGATGTTGAAGTCACGTTGCTTGGCGACGCCTGTGCGCAGGGTGGAGTAGGGCACCCCGGCCTGTCGGCAGATTTCCACACCGTGGCACACGCGGCTGGTGTTCTTGCGGTCGATGGTCGCGGCATATTGCGGGTCTAGCTGTTCCAGCTCCTCCACAAGACTTTCCAGACCCTCGCGGGCCAGTTTCTCCTTGACGGCGGCGCGCACCTCGGGGCTGATGTCGGGCAGCTGGTCGATGCCGCGGCACACGGCGTCCACATAGAGCATCGAGCCGCCGCACATTACGGCGCAATCGCTCTGCTGCCACAAGGAGGGCAGCAACGCCAGCACGTCGCTCTCGAACTGTGCAGCGCTGTAGGTTTCCTCAAGGTCCTTGAACGCAACAAAATGATGCCGCACGGCAGCCAGCTCCTCGGGCGTCGGGGCGGCAGTACAGATGGGGATGCCACGGTAGATTTGTCGTGAGTCGGCGTTGATAATGTCACAATGCAACTGCTGGGCCAACGCGATGGCCGCAGCCGTCTTGCCCACACCCGTGGGGCCGGTGATGACAATCAACGTCATTTTAGTTTTTAGTTTTAAGTTTTAAGTTTTTAGTTTCTAGTCCCTAGTTTCTAGTCCCTAGTTTCTAGTCCCTAGTTTCTAACTTCTAACTCCTAACTCCTAACTCCTAATTCCTAATTCCTCTTATCGTTGCCGTACTGGTTGAGGAAGTTGGACGTTAATGTCAGTGGCGCTTTCTTGCTTTGGGCTTCCTTCTTTTTGGACTTGTGCAGCGGATTAGGCTGGTGCAGCACATATTCGCAGTAATAGGAGATGATCAGCGTGGTTAACGGCAGCCCGATAATCAGACCGATAAAGCCCAGCACATAGACCCACAGCGACAATGACAGAAAGATGATGGCGGGATTCAGACCCATCTGGTTCTTCATGATGGTGGGGATGAGCACCATGTCCTGGATGACCTGGCAAATGACGTAAGCGGCAATCACCCAAGCGAACATCACCCAGAAACTGGCTCCTGTTGCAGCCGTGGCCACCAGGCACAAGAAGGCGGCGATAGGGATCGAGATCAGTTGCAGATAGGGTACCATGTTGAGCAAACCCACAAACATGCCAAAGGCGATGGCCATGGGTAGCCCGATGATATAGAACTCGATGGCAAAGATTACGCCGACAAAGAACGAAACGGCAGCCTGACCGCGAAAGTAGCGGCTCATCGTGTCGGCCACATCGCCAAAGATACGTAATGCCATGCGGCGGTACTTGCCGGGAATTGCAGCCTTGAATGCTCTTGACAACTTGTTGAAATCCAGCAAGATGAAAAACATGTACAGCAGTACGATGAACCATGATAGGATGTTGAAAATCACGCTCATCGTGCCACCCACTACCGACCATGCACCCGAAGCGGCCTTGTTGATGATTTCCATCCACTGCTGCTTGCTGAACATCTCGTTGATCTTCTCCAGATCGATGTAGCGCTGGATGAACTCGTTGATTTCGGCGGGCACATAGGGAATCCTCAACGATGACTTGGCATAGGCCGCCAGCTGCTTGGACATCTCCCCGAACTCGTCAATCAGATAGGGGATGATGAGCCAGCACAGGCCTGTAATGACGGCAATGACGATGAGGAGCGCCAGCACCACGGCGATGCCGCGCGCCTTGATGTGCATCTTTTTTTGCAGCCATTCGACCAACGGCTCGATGAGGTAGGCCAGGATAAAGCCCACGACAAACGGCATGAGCACTGGGCTCAGGTAGTTGACGAGCCACACGCCCACGCCCACACTGATGAGCGTCAGCACCATCCTCACCACGCGGTCAAAGTCATATTTCTTTTGAACTGTTTCTGCCATATTTTTTCTAAGTTCTTAGTTTTTAGTTGGCATCTGCGCAACTCCTAACTCCTAACTTCTAACTCCTAACTTCTAACTCCTAACTCTTAAAAAGCCACATCCACCTCCACGGGACAGTGGTCGCTGCCGTAGATTTCGGTATGGATTTTGGCATCGGTCAGCTTGTCTTGCAGCCGATTGCTCACCAGGAAGTAGTCGATGCGCCAGCCGGCGTTCTTCTCGCGGGCCTTGAAGCGATAGCTCCACCACGAATAGACATCGGTCACTTCGGGATTGAAGAAGCGCCACGTGTCGGTGAAACCGGCATCGAGCAGGACGGTCATCTTTTCGCGTTCCTCATCGGTGAAACCGGCATTCTTGCGGTTGGTCTTGGGATTTTTCAGGTCAATCTCCTGGTGGGCAACGTTCAGGTCGCCGCACACGATGACGGGTTTCTTCTGGTCCAGCTTGAGCAGGTAGGCACGAAAGGCGTCTTCCCACGTCATGCGGTAATCCAGACGGCGCAATCCGTCCTGGCTGTTAGGCGTGTAACAGGTCACAAGGTAGAAGTCGGGCATCTCCAGCGTGATGACGCGTCCCTCATTGTCGTGTTCCTCGATGCCCATGCCATAGGTCACGTTCAGCGGCTCGTGGCGGCTATAGATGGCGGTACCCGAGTATCCTTTCTTCTCGGCATAATTCCAGTAGGATTTATAACCGTCAAACTCCAGATCGAGCTGACCGGCCTGCATTTTAGTTTCCTGCAAGCAGAAGAAGTCGGCATCCAATTCCTTGAAGATGTCACCGAAGCCTTTTCCCACCACGGCTCTCAAGCCGTTCACGTTCCACGAGATGAATTTCATTGCGATGATGTATTATTTATGTTTTGAATTGCCGATTAACGGAATCATAGGAGATACCTGCGCGGCCCAGTTCGTTGAGCAGGGCAATCATGTCGATGTTTGCGCTGATACACAAGGCCTTCAAGTCCATGTTGTTGGCTTTGAGCATCATGTTCACATATTGCGACTTCATGTAAGGATCCTGTGGCAGATTCATCACGATTGGGCCTTGATTGTTGATGAGGTTGCAAATATAGTGCAAATTTCGGCGCAAATCAGTTTAATACAGGGTAAAAATCAGTAATTTTGCCGATATGATGGGAAAATTTCATCTGTTTCAAAGCAGTGTGGCGGCAGTGGAGTTGCCACGGCAGTTCACCTGCCCGTTCTGCTATGAACCGCATCGGCTGGCGCTGATGGCGGTGGAGCAGGTGCAGCGCTATGTCGCCTCACGCACCGATTGGGCCGATGAAATGGCGGCTGGCAAAATGCTGGGCGTGCTGGTGGCCAAGGATGACGAGGGCCGGTTGGGGTATCTCGCGGCCTTCTCGGGCAATTTGGCCGGCAGTGTGCGGCACGACTTCTTTGTACCCCCCGTCTATGACTTGCTGGACCCGCAAGGCGAGTTCAAGCGGGGCGAGGCACAGATTACCGCCATCAATCATGAGGTGGAACGGCTGGAGCAAGCCCCTGAACGGGCACAGCTGCAGCAGCGAGAGTCCGCTGCTAGGCAGCAAATGGCCGATGAAATGGCCGATTTCAAGGCGCTGATGACCCGTCACAAACTGGAACGCGACAAGCGCCGGGCCATGGGAAATCTCACCGACGAGGAGCAGGAGAAGTTGCTCGACCAAAGCCGTTTTGAGAAAGCTGAACTCAAGCGCATCCGCCAGCGGCATCAAGCGCAGTTGGCAGATATTGCCGATGAAATGGCGCTTTTTCAACACCGCATTGATGACCTCAAGGCACAGCGAAAGGCCATGAGCGAGGCCTTGCAGGAGCGCATATTCAGGCTGTTTATCGTGCGCAACGCGTTGGGCGAAGAGCGGGATCTTGTGCAGGTGTTCAAACCCTTGGGCACGTTGCCTCCTGCCGGAGCAGGGGAGTGTTGTGCGCCGCGTCTGCTCAACTATGCCTACAAGACAGGACTGCATCCCCTGTGCATGGCCGAGTTCTGGTGGGGAGCCTCACCGGTGGGCGAGGTACGTCATCACGGACATTTCTATCCTGCCTGCCGCAGCAAGTGCAAACCGATCCTCGATTTTATGTTGCAAGGCCTTGATGTCGAGGATAATCCGCTTGAGGAGCCTATGGCAGGCAACATGCCGCTGGATGTCATCTATGATGACCGTTGGATCACGGTATTGAACAAGCCGTCAGGGATGCTCACCGTTCCTGGCAAGGCACTGGAAGACAGTTTGCTCACACGCTATCAGGCATCACACCCCGAGGCCGCCGGTCCCATCGTGGTGCACCGTCTGGACCAGGAAACGTCGGGATTGGTCATTTTTGCTAAGGAAAAGGCTGCTCACAAGGCATTACAGCAGCAATTTGAAAATCACACGATTAAAAAACAATACATCGCCCTGCTGGATGGTCAAGTGTCACAGGATGAAGGGCTTATCGACCTGCCTTTAATGCCCGATATTGACGACAGGCCACGTCAGCGTGTGGACCCCAAGAACGGCAAACCTGCCATGACGCGTTATCGAGTGATGGAACGCCTCGAGGGCATGACGCGCGTTGCACTGGAGCCCCTCACGGGCCGCACCCACCAGTTGCGCGTTCACTGCTCGCATCCGTTGGGCTTGAACTGCCCTATTGTGGGCGACCGCCTGTACGGAACAGCTTCCACTCGACTGATGCTCCATGCCCACGCCATCACGTTTGTCCACCCAGCCACTGGCCGAGAAATGACGATGACTGCGCCGCCTGCATTCTAACCGTTTGATTCAGAATTGAAAATATTTACATTTTTTTTGAATTTTGCGAGTTTTAGTCAAAAAGACTGAAACAATGCTAATTGTTTGCAAAAACAAACTAATTGATTTTGAGGTTTGCGTTTGTAACTCTATATTTGCGCCATGAAAAGTTGCCAAAGAGGCTTCTTTTTAAATAATCAGATAAAGTAAAATGCCTATGACCAGACAATTACGCTTTGGATTATTGACATTGATGACATTGATATCGGTGTTGCCTTTGGCAGCGCAGGTGCGTCATGTCACTACGGTCAATCCCCAGTCCAAGCAGTCTTATATGGAGGTCTATGAATTTGATTATGTGGACATCCAGCCCCAGTTCCCTGGCGGCGAGCGAGGCTTGATAAACTTTATCAACAAAACCCGTGAATATCCTTATTACGCCTACAAGAAACGCATCCAGGGCCGTGTCCTGTGCAGTTTCATCGTGGGCACCGACGGACGCGTGAGCGACATCCGTGTCATTCGTGGCGCTGGTGATGACAGCCTTAACCGTGAGGCGATCCGCGTCATCGGCGAGATGCCCAAGTGGAGTGTGGGCAAGGTGGGCAATCACGCTGTACCCGTCAGGGTGGTGCTGCCCATCGCCTTCAGGCTGTAAAGAACTGTAAGAAACAGACCATCTTTTGATACATCGACCGTCATGCCTCGTGCATGGCGGTTTTTTTTGCATCATGGGCATGTTTAGAAATGACGTTTTTCTAAAAATCCTACCAAAAACATTAATTTCTGAAATTTATTTGTATATTTGTGGCCTCATTTTGTCGCATTTTGTGCGCATTAAGCGTCAAAATGCCGAAATCAACCTTCTGGCATTATATCATTAATTAAATATTAAATAGCGCGTTTATGAAAAAATTACTGTTTATCGTCACCTTGTTGGTGGCAACCATGCAGGTCTCGGCAGCCAATGTGGATTTGCCGATGGCCCGGGCCATGGCTCAGCGTTTCATGCAGAGCAAGGCTGGAAATCGTTTCAATAGTGTACCTGTGAATGACGTCAAGTTGCTGCACGCCGAGCCCAGCTCAGCACGTGCCGACCTGGCAGTGTATTACATCTTCAACAGCGACCGTGGCTTTATTATTGTCGCTGGTGATGACCGCGCACAGCAGATTCTGGCCTACGGCGACCGTCCGTTGGACATGAAGCGTATGCCAGATAACATGAAGTTCTGGCTGGGTACATATAAAACTCAGATCGAGTACCTCCAGGCCCATCCCGGCCTGGTCGTGGAGCAGCCGAAGCCTAAACAGCGGTTCGCGACATCTACCATCGCGCCCATGCTCACCGCCGAGTGGGACCAGGATGCCCCCTACTATAACCATTGCCCCAAGTATAACGGCTCATACTGCCTGACGGGTTGCCCCGCCACGTCGTTGTCGATGGTGTTCTATTACTGGAAATATCCCACCGACCCGACTCCCCCTGTCGAGGGTTACACCAACGAGAGCTACGGTTTCCAGGTCGAGGCCCTGCCTTCAATAGTCTTTGATTGGGACAATATGCTGGACAAGTACACCGGCAACTACACCCCCGAGCAGGCCGATGCCGTGGCTTGGCTGATGCGCTATGTGGGACAGGAGGAGCACATGGACTATACTCCCGATGGCAGCGGCGCCATGGGCGATGATATCTTGCGGGCCGTCAAGTTCTTCGGGTACGACGAGGAAACCGCCCAGCTCGTTTTCAAGACCCGCACCGATGACTATGGCACCGATACGGCTGTCTATTACACCGACGACGAGTGGGCTACCCTGCTCCAGAATGAGCTCGCCGAGGGCCGTCCCGTTGTTTATTGTGCCTATGACTATTCCTATTGGGGATGGAGCGGCCATGCCTTTAACGTTGACGGCTACACGGCCAACTCCAATACTTATCATGTGAACTGGGGATGGAGCGGTGACGGTAATGGTGACTTCGCCCTGAACGCGTTCTCCAGCAGCGGCTACACCTTCAATATCGAGCAACAGATGATTATGGGTGTCCAGCCTCCCGCCCAAGGGCCTTCCATCAAGGTCAACAGGGCAAAGCTTGATATCGATGCCTTTGTTGAACAGAGTGCTACGGCCACATTTACTGTCAAGGGACAGGAACTCACGAGTGCCATCACCCTGACACTTAACGACGAGAGCGGCTTCTTCTCGATTGATGCCAGCAGCGTGGACGTGGCCGATCAGGAAACGGGCAAGGTCATCACTGTGACCTATGCGCCCCAGGTATCAGGCAACCACACGGCCACCATTACCTTGAGCAACCCGGGTGCCGATGATAAGACAATAACCATCAATGGCGTGGCCACGTTGGAAACTTATGTGCCCGTGCTGTTGCCCGCCAACGAGGAATACATCAATCTGAGGCAATTCCGTGCCGACTGGACCGATGAGACCGCCGACAAGTATGTGGACAGCTATACCCTTGAGGTGAGCTCCAAGCCCGCCGTTCAACTGCTCGATTCTCTCGACGGCAGCATTTATCCCGATTATTATCAGCCAATCACGCTTACCGAGCCGTGGAGCGGCAATGACGTGAAAGTGGGCAATGGCGCCTATTATTTCAGCAATTATTCTCTTGAGGGCTATATCTCCTTTACCGTTCCGTCAGGTTACAACAATGATGTGTTCAGCATGCAGATTACCACTGTGAGCGCCAGCTATGGTAGCGGAAACCTCTCTGTCGGCTCCACTCAGACGGCGGCAGTAGGCCACTATTTCAATTCAGGTGATACATATACGTGGCTGGTGACTGCCAGCGAAGGTGATCAGATTACCATTACCTCGACCGATAGCTACTTCTCACCCGACATGGCCATGATCAAGGTCTATGCAGGTGATGTGAACGAGCTGAATTCGCTCAAGTCGGTCAATGAGGAGGGAGACGAGAACTACCGCCTCGTCACGGGAATCACCGACAAGCATTACCTCGTTAGGGAATTGGCCGAAGCCGGCACATTCTTCTATAGGGTAAAGGCCCTCTACACCGACGGCACCCAGAGCGCTTGGAGCAAGTCAAAGTCTGTGACCTTGTTCGAGAACGGACACACTTATCAGCTGGGCGACGTGAATCATGACGGCAACTTGAATATCGTAGATGTGACCGAACTCATCGACACCCTGATGGGCGCGGCAACTGATGTCTGCGACATCTGTGCCGATGTCGATGGCAATGGTATCATCAATATTACTGATGTCACCGATTTGATCGACATGCTCTTTAGCGGTAACTGATAACAGACTGTCTAAAAATGTGAAATAATATGTTGGGGTCCATCCTGCATGGATCCCGACTTTTTGTTGGTGGATATGCGGCCCGGTTATCAAAAAAGAATTACCTTTGCATCTTTAGGCGCGGACTGGATTAATGAATGTAAAACGGAGATATATCATTCTTTTAGCATCAATACTTTACCTAGTGGCGATGGCAACTCACGTGCCCTACAGTGTGGACCAATACAATCGCTGGACTAAACTGAGCATCTCCGAGCTAATGCATCGTGGGCAGCATTTTTTACAGGATCTGTGCCAAGTCGATAGTGCGCTTGTGTGTTACACCATTGTGTCAAACCGGGTCACTGATAAGAGTCTGAGCCGCGACTCGGTGTATCTCGTGGCACTCGCCTTCAATAATTTGGGCTATATTTATGGCGCTTACTACTTCGACTATGAGAAGGCTTATGAGAGTTTGAACCGTTCGCTTGAAATCTCTGAACAATATGGCTTTGAGGTCAATAAAGCCTATGCCTACATGAAC
>CACYAW010000021.1 GCA_902772455.1 uncultured Bacteroidales bacterium | reverse complement strand
TAGAATTGAAAAATAGTATTACTTTTGCACACAATTTTTAAAACACAGGATATTTTCATAAAAAAGCGAACAAGAAAGAACTATGTATTGGACACTTGAATTGGCTACAAAACTCGAGGATGCTCCCTGGCCCGCAACCAAGGCCGAGCTCATCGATTATGCCGTGCGCAGTGGCGCACCTCTCGAAGTGATCGAAAACCTACAGGAAATAGAAGATGAGGGCGATACCTATGAATCCATCGAGGATATCTGGCCCGACTATCCGACCAACGACGACGACTTCTTCTTTGACCCTGACGAGTATTGACCCGGTCATTCTTGGAGAGATGATAACAACAGCCCGATCAGACGAACGTCTGACCGGGCTGATTTTCGTTGAATAATACCGTTATCCTAGAAGAACACGCCGCTGGTGTAACCAAACCAGCGCAGCACGGTCTCACCCCACAGGATGATCATGAGCCAGCTGATGAACATCATCGTGATACCGAACTTGAAGGTATCGCTCCAGCTGTACTGGTTGGTCGTATAGAGCAACGCTGCAGGCTTGCTGTTGAAAGGCAGCACATAGACGTGTCCCACAAGCAGCGCAACAGGGAAGGCCAAGCTCATGATGGGATAGCCGTTCTTTTGCGCCACACCGATGGCGATGGGGATGAAGATGAGCGTGAGCATCGTCTTGGACTCGAAAACGAGCGAGAACAACAGGATGCCCGCCGTCAGTATCAGGTATATCGTCCAGAACGGGGTGGACTGCGTGATGCCCAGACCGGCAAACAACGCCTCGACCATCGTGCCCGACAAGCCTGTTGCGTCAAGGCCCGCACCCAACGTATAGGCGCCAGCCGAGAACAGCAACAGGTGCCAGGGGATGTCCACATCGTTCCACTTGACGATGCCGATGCCCGGCAACAGGGCCACCACAGCACCCATGAATGCCACAGCAGTCTGGTTGATGCCGTGTTGTTTATCGGTCGCCCACAACAACAGCACAACGACAAAGATGGCGATGGCCTTGTACTCATCGGTCCTCATCTTGCCCAGTTTCTTGAGCTCGTCACGCAAGCGGTCCATACCACCGGGAATCTGCGGCACACGCTCTTCCTTCTTGAGCGGGAAGTATATCTTGGAGCCCACAAACCAACCGATTAAAATCAACAGCACGTTCATCGGAAAGGCGACCTTGAACCAGTCCTGATAACTGAATGCGCCCCATCCCATTGCTCCGGCAATGATTGAGCCTGCCAGCAGCGTGGCCCCTGAACCGGTCAGGAACGAGTTGGCGCCCAAGTTGATCTGGAACAGGTTCTGCAAGATGAGGTTGCGGCCGAAGTTGTTGCGGTTCTTACCGCCCGTTGCGCCATAAATGGCTGCGATGACCATGAAGATGGGCAGCAGGATGGCCGCCTTGGCCGTCGTAGCCGAGATAAAAGCCGAGAGCACCAGGTTGATGACGATGAAGCTGATCATGATGCCGCTCGCATTCTTGCCGAACTTGAGCACAAACCAGAGGGCAAACCGCTTTGCCACCTGGGTCTTGACCAGCATACTCGCCAAAATAAATGACAGAATGTTGAGCCACATTACCGGATGCCCCAGCTGGGCATAGGCAGTCTTGTCGGTGGTGACGCCCGTAAGCACAATCGACAGTATCACAAGTAGCGACGTAAGGTAGTTGGGAATCGCCTCGCTGATCCACAGGATGATGGCCGCCACAAAGATGGCCAGCATGGCATAGTTGATGCGGATGAACTTGTCATGCGCCGCATCGGTGAGCTGGGCCTGTTGCTGCTCGGCATGGCCGACTCGGTGAGCGTGGTGGTCTCGCTATTGGTGTCGATGCGGTTGATGAACGGGATGTCGGCCAGCCAATAGATGGCGATAAACGCCAGTATTGCCAGCGGTGCACCAATGCGTTGTAATATCTTCTCAAAACCGGACTTCTGCATCTTGGGCAGTTTCTCAATCCGGTAGTTGTTCATGTCCAGCGGGTCAAAAGCCTGTTGCTGGTCTATTCGCTCCTCAGCCATTTTGGTTATTCTGTCTTAATGAAAAAAGGAGAGTGTGTCATAATTACGACTCGGTAATATAACCGTGCTAACGCACGGGAAATTGAACAAATTATTAATAAAATTAATTTTTAATAATAGGAATTTTATAATTAATTTGAATAATTTCCCGCCCGCAGGGCGGTTATAATTCCAGCAGTTGAATTATGACACACTCTCAGGATTAATTAAAAACGGTTATTTCCAGTTCTTGAAGGGATTCTTCATGAGCATGGAATTGTAATAGCGCGGGTCGCCGGTGACCTCCTCGCCCAGCCAGTCGGGACGCTCAAAGGCGGCATTCTCGTCGGGCAGCTCGACCTCAGCAACAGTGAGGCCCTCGTTGTCGCCATAGAACTCGTCCACCTCAAAGGTGAATTCGCCGACCTTAACCAGATAGCGGGTCTTGTCGATCACGCCAGGCTCGCAGATGAGCAGCAGTTCCTTCACCTCCTCGACGGGGATTTCCTTCTCCCACTCATAGCGGCTGGCGCCACTGGCGTTGCCGATGCCCTTGATGGTGATGAAACCCTTGTCGCCCTTGACGCGGACACGCACCGTGCGCTCGGGAACCGAGCTCAGGTATCCCTGAGTGATGCGCGTGGCCTTGATCTTTCAATCTCTTTTGCCATATCCGTTTAGTTTGCTAAGGGTTTGTTAATCATACCAATCACACGCTTGATGGCCTGCAGGTAGTTGATGTTCTCAACGCCCTCCAGCCCCAGGTCAGCCAGGGTCTTCTTGATGTCCTCGACCTCGGTCGATTCAGAGTTGATGGTCTTGACCAAGGCACCGTTGATATAGACGTCACCTGTCTCGCAGATGGTGTCATTGACCATGTAGCCATAGCGGATTTTCTCCACACTCACGGCCTGCAGGTCGGGGTGGGCATTGATCATGTCCAGGAACTCCTCAAGGGTATAGGTGTCCTTGGTGAGTTCGGGCATGCCGTCCACCTTGAAAGCGGGGAACACCTCGTCGCGCAGCACCTGGGCAGCGATGGGGAACTCGCCCTTCATCAGGGGGTTCCACTGCTCCAGGCCGTCAACGGTCTGGACATAGGTCTTGATGTCCATCTTGCCGTTGCGGATCTTGGTGTTGTTCACGTCATTGGTGCGGCTCACGATATAAGTCTCGGTGCTGTGGCGCTCCCACACCTTTTCGGGCACGGGCACACTCAGACGGGCCATACGCTTGCTGGCCTCGCAGAAACAACGTCCGAAACTGCGGAACTCAAAGCGGGGCTTTGAAATTTCACCAATTTTCAATTCTTCTTTTGCCATTTTGTTTTCTTGGTTTGATTAAGTGATTTATGGTTAAGTAATTACTTCTCGTTGTTTAGGGTGAATAGATGCCAAAGGTGGAGAGAGTCTCTAAACCCTAAACTCTAAGCCCTAAACTCTAAACTCTAAACTCTAAACTTCAAGTTTCACCCATGTGAAACTTGAATTATTGAACTACAGTGGGATCCTCGGTACCGGTGTCGGGATTCTTCTCACCCAGGGTGGGCGTATCGGTAATCATGAACTTGCCGGTGCCGTTGGGACAGCGGCTCCACGAACCGGACACCTTGGCCAGCGACTGGTTGCCCCAAGCGTCTTCCTTCTCGCCGCGCTGGAACTTATCCAACAGATTGTTGTTGGGATCATAGAGCTCAACGAGCACGCTCTTCTTGCTGGAGAAACCACTGGAGAAACCGCGCGGGGTGGTTCCCTTGGCTCCCACGATGGTGAAGAAGCTGTGACCCATGATGACTTCGCCGTCCAGACCTCTCCAGCTCTCTTCCTCATCCTTCTTGATGACAACATCCTTCAGCTTGATGGGATCGTCACCGTTATTGTACAGCTCGATGAACTTATCGGCATCGGCGGCGCCATACAGCTCGTTCAATACCAGCTTGGTGAAGTCCGAGGGTTTGTCGCCCACGGTAAACTCCTTCTCGGGCGAAACGGTGGTGTAACCGACCTCATTCTCGATGGTCACGGTATAGGTTACCTTGGTTCCGTCGGGTTGGGCGGGAATGGTGGCTGTATAAGTATTGCCGTTGCCAGCCATGGGCAGGCTAGCGGATTTTGCGTCTGCTTTATAATTCAGCGTGGCGGTTTTCACTGCCTGAAGGCCAGAGACATTGACCGTGATCACAACATCGTCAAACGAGGTGGGTGCCTCGGGCGACATGGTAACGGCTTCGATTTTGGACGGGCCTTCATATACGTTATCTTTTACACACGAGGCCAGCAAAACCACGGCCAGCAGCATGAATGCTAATTGTATCTTTTTCATTGTCGTAATGTCTTTAAAGTGGTTGTCCATTAGAAGTCAATCTCGAAACGCAGGCCCAGCATGTGGTAGCTCACACCGCCTTTGCCCTTGCCCTCAACAGCCTTGGTGTAGTCGGTAGTGGGGGCACCGGTGGCATCGTGACCGATGAAGAGTTTGCCCTTGCCGTTGGCATAGCGGTCATTGTTACTGTACTGGTAGTTGAGGACAATCTTGACAGCATTGCCAAAATAGAAGTTCAGGCCAGCGGTGTAGTTCTCACCCGAACCACCGTAGATGTCGCCATTGTTCAGGTCCAGATAGTCATAGCGCAGGGCCAGCTCAATGTCACCCCACTTGCGGCCACTCGAAGGCTGTGTAAACTCACCCTCGGCAACGTTGAAGCGTTGCTGGCCACCCAGCAGCAGGTAGGTCGCAGCAACATACCAACCACCAAAGTTATAGCTGTTCTTAGCAGCGCTCACATGGCTTCCGACCCACTCGCTCTGGATGCGGGCAGGGCCAAAATAGGCAGCGCCTTCAAGACCATAGAGCCACTCATGATCCACATCGGGAATCACATCGGTGTCAAGGTATTTCTTACGGTTAATGCTCGTGGCATTGCGGGTGCTGTAGCGGATGCCGCCATACTCATTGGTGGCCACGTCGGTCTTGGGGGTGCGGTAAGAACCCTTGCCGCCCAAGTACAGGCCCCAGTAGCGGTCCTTGCTGTAGGGCATGTAGCCCAGCTTACCGGTGAACGAATAGCCCTGGCTGCGGCCAAAGTCCTTGTTGTTGTCCTGGACGTTGGTGGCCTCCTCACTGCCGGCCACCGTCTGGAAGAACATACCCAGCGATGCCCTGAAGTGGTCGAGCAGGTACTCACCCTGGATACCGATGTGGCGCGAGGGCACCAGTGCCTTACACAACATCGGGCGCTCCATGAAGGTCAGGTAGCGAGAGGTCGTGGTCTGCTCCATCGAGAAGTCCTCCTTGAAGTTACCTGCCTTGAAGGCGAAGTGCTCCAGACCGTCATACTCGATGATAGCGTCCTTGAGCTCGAACACACCGTCGGCCATGTCCATATCAATCTCACCATACCAGTCGGGAGTCACTTGGGCCTTAACGGCAAAACGCGCACGCCTGATCGACGCACCATTACCAATGGGGTTGTAGTCAGAGTGGTTCTTGCCAAAGAAGGTGGCACCGTCCACCTGTACACGGTTATCAAACCACACCTTGTACTTCTTGCTCTTTGATTCCAGGACCAGGATGTTGTTGCGCTGCTCGGCGTGGAGAGCCTCACGATCGACACGAACACCATACTGATTGTAGGTCACCTCTTCCTCTTCGGTGTCCTGGGCCCACACACTTCCCGTTAGGGAAATGGCAAGTCCAATCATCAATGTCAGTAATTTCTTGCTCATAACTTGTTGTTTAAAAGGTTTATAAAATCATTATATGTTATATGCTTGCTATCGCTTGCCATCCAACAAACTGATTGCAAAAATACGGATAAAATCAAAAAATACAAGCATTTTTCTTAAAAAAACTAAAATATCCCGCCATTTTGCTAAATCTAGTATCGTTTTTTCATAATAATTAGGCACGGTTTTTGCATGCTTTGCACATAATTAAACTACCTTTGTAACCCAACAAAACAACAATATGAACTACACCTGTCCCAAATGCGGTAAAAAGATGGACCTGAGCACCGAGGTGCTCATCAACAGCAACTACAAGGTCATCTGCCCCCAATGCCTGTGTGAACTGCAGATCGTGGGCGACTATGCTTACATCCCCCATGAGTCGCTCGACCTGGACACCAGCGTTAAGCCGTCACACACCATCAACTGCCCCAAGTGCGGACACGAGGCCAACAGCAACGCCCACTTCTGTCCCAACTGCGGTGCCAGCTTCGACACCTCCCCCACCCCGCCGACAACTGCTGTTGATACGGCTCCCGAGGACGTGACCGTGCTGCCGCCGCCCCTCCCCGACAGCGACCCGCTCTACAACGATGCAATACAATTCCTGATGACCTGCACGGCCATCACACCCATGATGCTGCGCGACCATTTCCATATCAGCAACGAGCGGGCAGCCGAGCTCATCCGCCAACTCGAAGCCGGCGGCGCCATCGGCCCCTACAACAACGGCGGTCCCCGTCAGATTCTCATTCCCCACCGCAGCATGTACAGCTATACGACGCCACAAACTGACGGTCAGGACAATGGTCCCGTGCGTCCGGGTCCTCAACCGCGCAGGATGAGCTGCCTGACCATGGTACTGATTTTCATGTTCTTCATGTTCATGATAAAAGCGTGCGGCGGATAAGGCAATAACCCGACCGACATTCTCACCCCCTTCCGAGCTAAAACAATCAAGGGCCTGCAAATGGATGCAAGCCCTTGATTGTTTGTCGTGACAACCGGCTTAATGGCCCAGGTTGTCGATTTGCTGCTTGGCCCATTCCTTGGCCATGCGGATAGCCTCGTTAGCCATCTGATTGACCATGGAGTCCATGCCCTCGGGAATCTCGATGCCCATCACGCTGTCAGGCAGCATGCGGGGATCGGTCATGTCCTCCTCGTCCTGCGCATCGGCATCGGGGTCCTCATCGGTCTGAGGTGCGGGAGCGGGCGGCGGGGTGATGTGATGGTTGGCCTCGTAGTCGTCCATTGCACGGGTCCAGGCCTTCTCAATATCCTCCTTGCCGAAGGTGAACACGTGGCCGAAGACGCCCAGCGACACCATCTTGTCCTCGTTGTCGCCGATGCTCATGCGGCCCACCGAGCACACGATATAGTTCTTGACGTCGAGGTAATTGGAGATGACCTTGTCGGTTCCGAAGCCCGTCAGTTGCTTGAGGGCCTTGTTGATAAGGTCGCCAAACACACCGCCAACGCCGGTGATGCTGCCCAAGTTCTCGTCCACTTTGTCATCCACCCAGGACTTAGTGACCTCCTGGATGGCAGATTCATGGGCTTGACGGTCGGGGCAGGTGAATACCATCGTGGCAAACAGGATGGCCAGTACCAGGGCGGCGATGAGCCACGGCGTGCAGCCGCTTTTCTTCTTCGTATCGTCCTCAATGGGCCAACGGGGAGGCACTTGAGGCGGCGCCTGGGTAGGAGGCACCACGGGGTCATAGGGCTGGCCCATGGTCGCCTGGTTCTCGGCGGCACGGGCGGCCTGCTGCGAGGCCTCAAACTCGGCACGCTGCAGCACGGCGGTCAGCTCGGGCACGTCGCCGGCCTGCATCCAGTCGGCCATGCCGGGCGCCCACACTTCGCTCTCGGGGCTAATCCCCTGCTGCGACAATTCTTCGACGGTAAACGGACCTTCCTGTTTTCCGTTTCTAATCAGATGAAATTCCATTTTAGTCCTTAGTTTATTAGTCCTTAGTTGTTAGTCCTTAGTCCTTAGTTGTTAGTCCTTAGTTGTTAGTTGGAATCCGCTTTTTAACGGCTCTATTACAAAAACCATGCCAGCAGCAGGTTATCCAAAGGTGCGCGCCAGCCAGATGCTCATGAAGCGGTCATAGACGATGTAGCCGCGCGGCGTGCGATAGACAATTTCCTTCTCGACCAGGGCACGCAGGGCCGACTGGACGATGCTCGCGCTGGCCATGTTGTGCTCGCGGATAAAGCGCGCGCCGGTAGGTTCCTTGACGATGCCCTCGATGGCGATGGCCTTGAGGAGATTGAACTGATTGGAGGACAGGAACTGCGCCAGGCTCTCGTATTGCGGCGAGCGCGACTCTACCAGGTTCACCGTCTCGCGATTCACCTCCTTGATGCCACGCACATGCAGGCAGCTGTCATACAGCCGGTTCAACACGCTCTGGATATACCAGGTGTGTCCCTCGAAGCGGTCATACAGTTCCATGAAGGTGTCGCGGTCCAGACTGCCCCGCTTTTTTTCAAAGAAACGGCTAGCAAACGCATAGTACACGTCCCTGTCCAGTGGCTGGAGGTCCATCATCTCGGTGCTTTGGAAGAAGGGGCGCTGCGGTGACCCGAACATCTCGGCCATGAGGCGGTACTTGCTGCCTGCAAAGATGAAATGCACGTTGGTGGCGAACTGGATGTGCGACCGCAGCATGGCTTCGGTGCCGCTCTCGGGATAATTAGCGATCTGCTGGAACTCGTCGATGGCGATATAAATCTCGCGTCGGCTTTGGGACAACAGGTCAAAAATCTGCTGGATGGTCAGCTGGGACCGCGAGGGATCGACGGTTATCATCATCTTGGGCATACCTGTATAGGGATCGGTACTGAAGACGGGTCGCAGACTGCCCAGCAGGGTCGCCGCCTTCTGCATGAACGACTTCTCCTTGCGGGCAAAGCCATTGAAGACCACCGAGCCGAACATCTCGGTAAAATCCTGCAGGTTTTTGGTCGCATAGATGTCCAAATACAGGCAAATGGCATTCTTGTCCTGCCCTTCTATGTGATAAAACAGGTTCTTTATAAGGCCTGTTTTTCCGATTCTGCGTGGAGAAACCAAAGTGATATTGCGCCCATTCTCAAAATGACTGAGCATCAATTCCGTCTCCCGCTCACGGTCGCAGAAGTACTCAGGACTGACATACCCCTGGGACACAAAAGGATTCTTTGGTTTTAATGACTTTTTATTTGCCATAAATATTATCGAAAATCCATTATTAAATTTTAATAATGCAAAGTACGTAATATTTTTTTAATTACGCAAATCATTGGAAATAATATTTCATCCTCACCCTTCTCCCGATAGACTTATAATAAAATATTCATGAGCATTCATGTTATATAGAAACACGAATGACCATGAATCACCATAAATAAAATATTCCTGCTAAATGAAAAACACGAATGACCAGAAATGTCCATGAATCACCATTAATAAAATATTCATGACCATTGATGGATATTTGTGGCCGTTCCGGTTAAATGAAAACACGAATGAGCAGAAATGGCCATGAATTATCATTAATTGTAATCGAAAAAAAAGGACGGGCTGCGACATTAAGTCCAACCCGTCCACTATATCACTCGTCAAGCAAGTCTATTCTCTATTTGTTGTTGATGAAGTCTTGGAAGGCTTGCTTGTAGCTGTCACCGATGGGGATATAGACGTCGCCAAAGACGATGCGGTTGCGCTCGATCTCGCGGATTTTGCTCTTCTGGACAATGAAGGAGCGGTGCACCCTGATGAAACGCGATGCGGGGAGCATCTGCTCGATGGCCTTCATGTTCATCAATGACAGGATGGGATGTGGAGACTGCTCGGTGTAGATCTTGACATAGTCCTTGAGCCCCTCGATGTAGCGGATGTCATCGAGGTTGATCTGCAACAGCTTGTACTCGCTCTTGACGAAGATGCTGCGCGGCTCCTCGGTGGCAGCAGCGGCTGTTGCGGGTTGCTCGTTCTGCTGCACGAGTTGGAACCACTGCAGTGCTTTGTTGCTGGCCTCCATGAAGTCGGCATAGCTGATTGGCTTCAACAGGTAATCCAGCGCATTGACGCGGAAGCCATCCACAGCATACTGGTCGAAGGCCGTGGTGAAGACGATGCGGGTGTTTTCGGGAATCATCTTACTCAATTCCAGGCCGTTGAGTTCGGGCATCTGGATATCGAGGAAAAGCAGGTCCACAGGTTGCTCGCCGATGCCATGCAGGGCATCGGTAGCATTGGTGTACTTGCCACACAGTTCCAGGAACGGTATTTTATTCACATAGCTCGCCAGCAACTCCACAGCCAGCGGCTCGTCGTCAACGATTGCACACTTGATGATCATGACTCCTTCTTGATAATGATTTTAGAATAATACTGCTGTCCATCGGGGGTCTTGCCCTTGTCCCAGGAGTAGCGGTCGGGGTACATGAGTTCCAGGCGTCGGCTCACCTGATCCAGCCCGATTCCCGACCCGCTCTTGTCGTTCTCACGCTTGGGATAGCAAGTGTTGTGAATCTCGCAGGTGATGTCACCGTTCACCTGATTGAGGTCGATGGAGATTTCGCCCTTACCTTGAGGCGATATGCCGTGCTTGAAGGCATTCTCGATGAGCGAGATGAAAATGAGGGGAGCCACGGGTGTCGAGTCGTTGGGCTGCACATTGATGTTGGCATGGATCTTCACATTGTCAGTCACCCGGATTTTCATCAGTTCGATGTAGTTGCGCATGAAGTCGGCCTCTTTGCACAGGGGCACGAAATCCTGCTGGTTCTCGTAGAGCACATGACGCAGCAGCTTGCTCAGCTCGCCCACTGCCATCTGCGCCTTGTCCTGGTCAAAGGCGATGAGGGCATAGATGTTGTTCAACGTGTTCAGCAGGAAATGGGGATTCAACTGGTTGCGCAGGTTGCTCAACTCGGCCTCGGCACGGGCGGCCTCTGCCTCTTTGCGCGCGTCCTCGATGTGCTGCCACCGCTGGTACATGCGCACCGCCACTGCCAAGCTGATGATGAGGATATCGGCCATAATAGCCCAGAAGTATCGGGGAAACCTGATGAACTGCCTCCTAGGCCCATCAACGTTGACCTCAGGCAAGATCTTCAATGCGCACCAGTGCCAAGCATCCACGAGGCACAGCCCTACCGTGATGACCAGCAGATTGGCAAAGATAAACAGTTTCCAATCCAGCTTCTTGAGCAGCAAGCGCGGCACCAACCACAAATAATTGATGTAGAAGACCATCATATAGTCCAACGGATTGCCGAGCCAGCGCAGATAGCGGTTCCGGACCACCAGCCAGTCATCGTTGGAACTGTGGAAAAACAACGGCACGATAATGAGTACCGACCAGCACAGCAGATGCAGGATCAGGTACCGGTACCTGGGTTTGGATTTTTCGAGTTCGTTAGTCATAGCAACGATCATATTTGTTTATGTATCGCAAAGATAATCAACTCTTCACGCATCAACAAATATTATCGACAAAAAGACATTTCCCCTCGACAAAATTCACTCGTAACGCAGGGCCTCGATGGGGTCGAGATTGGCGGCTTTCTTGGCGGGATACCAGCCAAAGAAGATGCCTGTGACGGTGCAAACCATGAAGGCAAGCAGCACCGACCAAGGCTCAACCGAGATGAGGATATGATAATCGGTATAGTTCATCATGATAAACCTGGCCAGATAGGCAATACCTCCCCCGATGAGGACACCGATAAGGCCTCCTGTGACACTGATCATGATGGCCTCGATGAGGAACTGGCTCATGATGTCGACGGTGCGTGCGCCCACGCTCATGCGCAGACCGATCTCGCGGGTGCGCTCGGTCACGCTCACATACATGATGTTCATGATGCCGATGCCGCCCACCAGCAGCGAGATGCCGGCGATGCATGAGAGCAGCAAGGTAAGGATGTTCATGACCTTATCGACCATCGAAGTGGCCTCCTCGAGCGAATTGATCCTGAAGTCCTGGATGTCGGTATCCTTGAGTTTGTGGTTGGTGCGCAGGATTTCGGTCACATCGTCCACGGCCAGCGAGGTCATGGCCTTGCTGGTGGCCGCTGCATAAATCATGTCAAAATAATTCTGTGACGTCATGCGCTTCATCACTGTGGTGTAAGGCATGAGCACGATGTCGTCCTGGTCCTGGCCAAAGGCGGTGCGTCCCTTGCTCTTGAGTACACCGACAACCCTCACTGGGATATTGTTGATGCGGATGACGGTCCCGATGGGATCGGCGTCTTTGGAGAAAAGCTTGTCCACGACCGTTTTTCCCAGGATGCACACCTTGGCCGAACCCTTGATCTCGTTCTCGGTGAACATGTCCCCCTCGGTAATCGAGAGTCCGTTGATGACCAGGAATTCATTGTTCACACCCTGCAAGGTGCAACTATGGTTGTTCTTGCCGTTGATGTACTGCCCTGACGAGTAAACCATGGGGCAGACGGCCTTCAGGTATTTGTTCTTCTCGAGAATGCTCTGATAGTCGGCCTGGGTGATGGCCTGGTTATACTCGGGGAGCCAATTGCCGCCCACTTCTTCATAGTCAGGTCCCGGAATGATCATGAATGTGCCGGGGTCCACATCAGCGATTTCCTGCATGATGGTCGCCTTGGAACCGGTACCCAACGCCAACATGATGATGACCGACGACACACCGATGATGATGCCCAGCATGGTGAGGAAGCTGCGCATCTTGTTGGCACCGATGGCCTTGAGAGCTATTCTAAATAAACTAAGGATATTCATAGTCGTTCTTGCTTTGTAGAAACGCAAAATCCTGCGTCTCGGTTTCGTCTATCGGTTGGGAGACGCAAGATTTTGCGTCTCTACTGGCTACTTTCAGTCTTCCTCGACGGGAAGCGAGGCGAGTTTCTCGGCCGCATCCAGAATATGGTCATTCACACGATCGTCACGCAGTTTGCCATCGCTTAGGGTAATGGTGCGCGTCGAGTATTGCGCGATTTCGGGATTGTGGGTCACGAAGATGATGGTGCGCCCCTCGGCATGAAGTTTCTGGAACAGCACCAAAATTTCAAACGACGTGCGGGTATCCAGGTTACCTGTCGCCTCATCGGCGAGGATGACGGCAGGGTCGTTGACCAGGGCGCGGGCGATGGCCACGCGCTGCATCTGGCCGCCCGACATCTGGTTGCTCTTGTGGTTCAGACGGTCGCCCAGCCCCACACGCTGCAGAGCAGTGACAGCGCGTTCGCGGCGCTCGCGGGCACCGATGGCGCTGTTGTACATCAGCGGCAGTTCCACGTTCTCGACCGCGGTGGTCTTGGCCAGCAGGTTGTAGCTCTGGAACACGAAGCCGATCTTGCGGTTGCGCAACACAGCACGCTGGTTCTTGCTCATGGAGCGTACCGGGGTCCCATCGAGGCGGTATTCGCCGCTTGTGGGCGTGTCTAGGCAACCCAGGATGTTGAGCAGTGTCGATTTGCCCGAGCCCGAGGTACCCATGATGGTGACGAACTCACCCTCGCGGATGGTGAACGAGACGCCACGCAGGGCGTGAACCGTCTCCTCTCCGACCACAAAGTCGCGCCGGATGCCCTCAAGTTCTATGACTGGTTTTTGTGCCATTGTTACTTCTTGTTTTCTTTGTCTTTCTTGGAAGCATCCTTCTTGTCGGACAGCGCGGCAGCGCCGATTTCAAAGTTCTGGATAACGGTAGCGCCTTCCTTCATGCCGCTGATGACCTCGGTGCGGGTGCCGTCGGTAACGCCGATTTCCACCTTGTGGGCCGTGAGCACGTTGCCGTCGAGCGTCCACAGTTTGTGGTCGGCTGTCGTGTCCTTGATGACATACTTGTTGCCGAAGACACTGGGTTCGGGAGTGAAGCGCAAGGCTGCTGCGGGTACGCTCATGACCCCGCTGCGTTCCATTGTGTAGATGGTGATGTTGGCAGTAAGGCCGGGTTTGAGCTTAAGGTCGGCATTGGGGGCGCTGATGACCACCTCATAGGTCACCACATTGTTGGTTGTGACAGGATTCTGACGCACCTGCTTGACGCTGCCCGAGAACACGTCGTCGGGATAGGCATCGACAGTGAACGTCACACGCTGGCCCTCACGCACCTCGCCGATGTCGGCCTCATCGACCTTGGCGATGCACTGCATGTCGGTCAAGTCCTTGGCGATGCGGCAAATAGACGGGGTACTGAACGACGAGGCCACGGTCTGGCCTTCCTCGACCGACTTACCGATGACCACGCCGTCGATGGGCGAATAGACGGTGGCATAGCTCAAGTTGGTCTTGGCACGTGCGACATCCTGCTGGGCAATCCTGACGCTCTCCTGTGCCTTGCGGTAGTTCTCGAGGGCCACATCATATTCCTGCAGGCTCACCAGGTCCTTTTGCTTGAGCTCGGCATAGCGTGCGTAGTTCTTCTTTTGATAATCCAGCTCAATCTGCGCCGAGCGCAAGCGGGCCTGCATCGATGAAAGGTCACTCAAGAGGTTGGTGCGGTCGAGCTCGGCAATGACCTGTCCACGCCTGACGACGCTGTTATAGTCCACATACAGGCGCTTGACAATACCCGACACCTGTGTGCCCACATCAACAGTCTTGACCGGCTCGATGGTTCCCGTGGCGGTGATGGTCGTTGAGATTTCGCCAGGCTCCACTTGGGCTGTCTGGAAATTGATAACCTCGTTCTTGCCCTTATTGACAACCGTTGCGATGATGCCTGCAACAATGAGCAGGGCCAGCAGGGCAAGGATGATTTTTGTTCTCTTTTTCATGATGATGTATCGTTTTGTTGTTGGATTCAGAAATTGATGCTCTCGCCGTTGTAGTACTTGAGCAGTGCCATATTGAGCAAGGCTTCATACTTGGCCTGCAGCATCTGCTGGATGGCGGTGCTCAGGTTCGTCTTGTCCTGCGTCAGTTCGACAATATTCTTCAGCCCCAAGCGGAACTGCTCGCTGGTGAGATCGTAGCTCTGGCGGCAGTAGTCCACTTTTTCCTGGGCAGCGATATAGCGCTGCTGGCTGTTGCGTGCCTGCAGCCAGTAGTTCTCGATGGTCTTCCACAGATTCTTCTGTGTCTCGACCATGTCCAAGTAGGTGTTTTCCCGTTCCAGACGGGCACGTGCAACGGCGTTCTTGGTCTTGCCATGATCCCAAATCGGGATAATCATCGATACACCAATGCCGTTGCTCCACTGATTCTTCAACTGGGTGAACATGTTGCCGTTACCCGAGGAGTTGGTGGTGCTGATGCCCGCACTGGCATTAATCACGGGCCTCTTGCCTGCCTTGGCAATCTCCTCGTCGATATAGGTCTTGTCCATCGCCAACTGATGCGCCTTGAGTTCGGGACGCGAGGCGACAGCATTTTGGAACACCGTCTGCTTGTCGGGCAAATCGGCGAGCACATTGGCCGACAACTGCGGGTCGGCAAGCAACAGGTTCTCGTCCCCGTCAAGTTCCATGAGTTGCTTGAGCTGCAGGCGGAAACCGTCGAGGGTGGTCTCGTCGGCGACTTTCTGGTACTTGTCCTGAGCCAGTTGTGACTCGAACTGTGACACATCGGCCTTGTTGAGCAGTCCAGCCTGCTTGCGGGCGCGTGCCTGTTCGAGTTGGGCCTCGGCCAGGGCGATGAGTTCATCGTCGTGCTTCACGGCATCCTGCGAGTAAAGGATCTGTATATAAAGCTGCGTAATCTGCTCCTCGATGCCCAATTCGCTCGCCAGCACCTGCAATTCGGCAATCTGTGAATTGATTTCGGCCAGCCTGATGTTATTCTTGGTCTGCCCCCCATTATAGAGATTCATCGACGCATCCACGCTGTAGTTGCCGCTGTAGCTGTTCTTGTTGCTGAACGAAACCACCTCGGTACCGATCACGCCGCTATAGCTCTCCTGGAAGGGGCGGTTGCTCACATACTGACTGGTAGAGAAGTTGACGGTGGGCAACCGGTTTGCCTTGGCATCCTGTAATGCGACTTGCGATGTGCGCACGTTCACCTTGTTGCGCTGAACGGTGATGTTCTGCTGCTTGGCCCAGTCGATGCATTCCTGCAGTGTCCAGGTGAAAGGCTTCTCGACTGCCTCGGTGCCCGCTTGGGCTGACGCGCCAGTTGCCACCAGTGCCAGGCATGCTGCCAATATGAAATTACCGATAGATTTCATGAGATGTGACATATATTTAAGTTGTTTTGTATTCTTTTTACATCCATTAGACGCATCAAGCCGCCAAAAAGCTTCACAGAAATGCCACAAAAATGAGTTTGGCCCTCTTTTTTGCTCACGTTGGGCCAGTCGGGCATAAAAAAGTATTGCAGTGCAAATTTATTATCTTTTTAAAAAAATGGCACAACTTTTGCATGATATTAGCAAGTATTTCGTACATTTGCCAATTGTATAAAACATTATTTAACTTAATCAATTTAATAAGACAATGAAAAAAGGATGTATTGGACTGATTGTCCTGGGCGTGATTGCCCTTGCACTGTTTGGATGGGTAAAGGGCGCTTATAACGGCCTCGTTGGCTCTCAGGAGAGCGTTGAGACCGCATGGGCCCAAGTGGAGAACGTTTATCAGCGCCGTGCCGACCTGATTCCCAACCTTGTTGAGACGGTTAAGGGCTATGCCAAGCATGAGCAGGAGACTCTGGAAGGCGTGATCGAAGCCCGCGCCAACGCCACCAAGGTGACCATCGACCCCTCGAACATGACTCCCGAAGACTTGAAGAAGTACCAGGAGGCACAGGGTGAAGTCACCAACGCACTGAGCCGACTCATCGCTGTGAGCGAGAGCTATCCCGACTTGAAGGCAAACCAGAACTTCCTGGAGTTGCAGAACCAGCTCGAGGGCACCGAGAACCGCATTGCCGTTGAGCGCAACAAGTTCAACGAGGTGGCCCGCGAGTATAACACCAAGCGCCGCACCTTCCCCACCAACATCATCGCCAGCATCTTCGGCTTTGGTGACAAGCCTTACTTCCAGGCTCAAGAGGGTGCCGACAAGGCTCCCAAGGTAGACTTTGGAACCAGCGAAGGCAAATAACCGATGGCACTGGCCGATTTCATTCCACCCGAAGGGCAACGGCGCATAGCTGACGCCATCACCGATGCCGAGCGTCACACGACCGGAGAAATCTGTGTCCATGTGACGCCACGGTGTCGCTACAATGTGATGAAGCGTGCCGTCAAGACCTTTAACAGGCTGCACCTGTACACCACCAAGCGCCGAAACGCGGTGCTGATCTTCATTGCTTATGAGGACCGCAAACTGGCGATTTTGGGCGACACGGCTATTCATGATGCTGTGCCCGAGGGATTCTGGGACGGTGAAGTGGAAGAATTGACGCGCTATCTGAAGGCAGGCAGACCCGTTGACGGCCTGTGTGCCATTATCGCCCGCATGGGCGAGCGCCTGTCACAATACTTCCCCGGCGAGCGCGACGACGAGAACGAATTGAGCAACGATGTCACCTTTGACGACGGCGATGACGAAGATGAAGATCATAACGATGACTATGGCAACATGGAATAAGGCCAGACGGCTCATGACTGTCGGGCTGTTGCTGTGCGTTACCGCGCTGGCAGCCATGGCGCAGGTGCCTGAGCGCCCCAACCCGCCACGACTGGTCAACGACTTTGCCGGCATCTTGGGCGACTGCCAATGGCTGGAAGACTCGCTTGAGCGCATTGCCATGGAGACCAGCAACCAGATCTGCGTGGTCACCATGAACGACTTTGGCGGCTATGACAAAGCCTGGATGGCGTACAACATCGGCGAGCAATGGGGCGTGGGCAAGAAGGGCAACAACAACGGCGTTGTCATCCTTATCAAGCCCAAGACCGAGGAGGGCAAGGGTGAAGCCTTTATCGCTCCGGGTTACGGCCTGGAGGGCGCCATTACCGACGCCACCAGCACACGCATCGTCAACCAGGAGATGATACCCTATTTCAAGGATAACGACTACCTGGGCGGCGTGTGGGCCGGAGCTCAAGTTGTGCGCGACCTGGCCACTGGCGAATTCAACGAGGAGGACTACGCCCAGCAGGACGATGGCGACGCCTTGCTAGGCTTGATCTTGTTCATCCTCATCTTCGCCTTTTTCATGTACCTTGCCCACAAGAGCAATCAGGGCAACAACGGCAACCGCAACAACCGTGACACGGGCACATGGGGCGGTCCCATCATCTTCACCAGCGGCAACGACTGGGGCCGTGGCGGCTCGTCATGGAGCGGCGGCGGTGGCTGGAGCGGCGGTGGAGGCGGCTGGGGAGGCTTCGGTGGAGGCTCCTTTGGCGGCGGTGGAGGAGGCGGCAGCTGGTAATCCCCCACCCGACCCCATTTACTATCAACTACGACAATGGCAGCGTGCCCACACGGGGCGCGCTGCCATTGCGGTTTCTTGCAGCGGACAGGGGCTCGATACTAAAGCGTTGTTGGTGCTTCTGAGTCTTATCCTCTGGTGTTCAGCCCACTTGGGGCCGGGTTTTATTTGTTCTTGGCCTCCTCGGGAGCGATACCTACCAACTCGGGGTCGATGAGGATGCGTCCGCAGTACTCACACACGATGACCTTCTTGTGCATCTTGATCTCCATCTGGCGCTGTGCGGGGATGCGGTTGAAGCAGCCGCCGCAGGCGTTGCGCTGAACGACAACAATGCCCAAGCCATTGCGGGTGTTCTTGCGGATGCGCTTGAAAGCGGTCAACAGACGCTCTTCAATCTTGTTTTCCTGTTTCTTGGCTTTCTCACGCAGGGTTTCCTCCTTTTGCTTGTTCTCCGATACGATTTCGTTGAGCTCGCTCTTCTTCTCCTCGAGCGCGTGCTCACGGTCGGCGCACTGCTCCTTGGCTTTCTCGATTTCGTTCTTGAGAGCCTCGGCACGGCGTGTTGCCTCATTCATCTTCTTCTCGGCAAGCTCGATGTTAAGGGTCTGGTATTCAATCTCCTTTGTCAGATAGTCGTACTCACGGTTGTTGCGCACGTTGTCCTGGTCGGCGGTGTACTTGTCGATGAGTTCCTCAGACTTAGCCTTGATGTCGCGGTTGCGAGCCAACTCTTCTTTTTGTACAGCGACTTCGTCCTCAAATTTTGCCATGCGTGTGTGCAGACCGGCGATTTCATCTTCCAGATCCTGCACCTCCTGGGGAAGTTCACCCCTCAGGGTCTTGATGGCGTCAATCTCTGAGAGCTTTTGCTGCAAGTCGTAGAGCGCTTTGAGTTTCTCTTCAACGGTGAGTTCTTTCTTCTGTGTTGCCATAATGTTGTTTAGGTTTTAGGTTTTAGGCTTTAGACTTTAGGTCGTTATTACTAACACCTGAAGCCTATCGCCAAATGCCTAATTTATAGATAATTCACTTGATTCGTTTCGTTTTTTGCGAAAGCGACTGCAAAGGTAGGACTTTTTTTCCGAATAATCTCTAAAAAAATCTCTTTTGTGAAATGTTCGCTCTCGTAATGCCCGATGTCAGCCACAACGATACGCTGGCTGTTATCCAGGAAGTCGTGGTACCGCATGTCGGCAGTAACATAGAGTTGGGCTCCCGCCTCGACGGCTTTGTCTAGCAGGAATCCTCCAGCGCCACCACACAACGCCACACGGCTGACCATGCAGTCACCGTCGCCGCTATAGCGCACGGCACCCACCTCGAAGGCATCCTTGACCAGCTTGAGTACCTCGCGGGCAGGCTTGGGCTCGATGTCACCAATCACGCCGCATCCGGCAGCAGTACATTGCGCGTCACCGTAGGAGTCCACACAATGATTATCGAGGAACTCGACATTGGTCATGCCTATCTTTTCGGCCATGCGGAACGAGACACCCTGCCAGGCGCTGTCCATATTGGTGTGGGCGCTGTAGATGGTGACATCGTGCTTGATGGCCATGGCCACGGTACGCTCAACAGGCGTACGGCCCATAATTTTCTTGAGACCGCGGAAGATGAGCGGGTGATGCGAGATGACCAGGTTGTAGCCGCGCTCGATGGCCTCGGCCACAACGGTCTCGGTAGCATCGGTACAGAGCAGAATGCCTGTGACCTGGGCCTCGGGGTCACCCACCTGGATGCCCGCATTGTCCCACTCCTCCTGAAGTCTCAAGGGAGCGTATTGCTCGATGGCGTCGGTGATTTCCTTTATTTGCATGGTGTGAGTTGTTAGTTTTAAGTCCTTAGTTTTTAGTTGTTAGTTTTTAGTAATATTACCTTTTAACTCGCATTTTCAGGCGAGAGCAACCGTACTAAAAACTAACAACTAAGAACTTAAAACTTTTGTAATTAAATCTTGTTCTCGGCTTTCAGGCGCTCGCGATCCACGTCGATATAGAGTTCGTCGAGCTGGCTCTGGTCCACGGGGCTGGGAGCATCAAGCATGACATCGCGGCCGCTATTGTTCTTGGGGAAGGCGATGCAGTCACGGATGCTGTCCAAACCTGCCATGATCGAGACGAAACGGTCGAAACCGAAGGCCAGACCTGCGTGAGGAGGCGCACCGTACTTGAAGGCGTTAATCAGGAAGCCGAACTGTGCCATGGCGCGCTCGGGAGTGAAGCCCAGGATGTCAAACATCTTGGCCTGCAGCTTGCCGTCATGGATACGCAGACTGCCGCCACCCACCTCGATGCCGTTGCACACGAAGTCGTAGGCTTTGGCCCTTACCTTCTCGGGATGCTCGTCGAGCAGGGGGATATCGTCGGGGTTGGGCATTGTGAAGGGATGGTGTGTTGCCATCAGGCGCTGCTCCTCGTCACTCCACTCAAACAGGGGGAAGTCAATAATCCACAGGCACTCGAACTTGTTCTTGTCCCTCAAGCCCAGACGCTCACCCATCTCCAGACGCAAGGTGCAGAGCTGCACACGCGTCTTGTTGGCATTGTCACCGCTCATGATGAGGACGAGGTCGCCATCGTTGGCACCCATCTTCTCTTTGAGCTTCTGCCATACGGCGGGCTCGTAGAACTTGTCGATGCTACTCTTGACCGTGCCGTCGGTGTTGAACTTGACATATACCAAGCCCTTGGCGCCCACTTGCGGCCTCTTGACGAAATCCACCAGTCCATCGAGCTGCTTGCGCGTGTAGTCGGCACAGCCGGGAGCACAGATGGCACCGATATAATTGGCCTCGTTGAAGACGGGGAAGGTGCCAGTGCCCTTGAGCACGTCGTCCACCTCGACAAAGGTCATGCCGAAGCGGCGGTCGGGCTTGTCACTGCCGTAAAGACGCATGGCATCGTGCCAGGTCATCTGGTCCAGCTTCTCAGGCAGGTCCACGTTACGCACCTTCTTGAACAGGTGACGTGCCAACCCCTCAAAAACGTCGATGACATCTTCCTGGTCCACGAAACTCATCTCGCAGTCAATCTGGGTGAACTCGGGCTGACGGTCGGCGCGCAGGTCCTCGTCGCGGAAACACTTGGCAATCTGGAAATAGCGGTCGAAGCCAGCCACCATGAGCAACTGCTTGAGCGTCTGGGGGCTCTGGGGCAGAGCGTAGAACTGGCCAGGGTTCATGCGTGAGGGCACGATGAAGTCGCGAGCGCCCTCGGGGGTCGATCCAATGAGAATAGGCGTTTCCACCTCCAGGAATCCCTTATCATCCAAGTAGTTGCGGATAAGGATAGCCATGTCGTGGCGCAATTCCAAATTGCTGCGCACAGCGTTGCGGCGCAAGTCAAGATAACGGTACTTCATCCTCAGATCGTCGCCACCATCGGTATTGTCCTCGATAGTGAATGGCGGGGTGATGCTCTCGCTCAAGATGTTGAGCTTGTCGGCAATGATCTCGATCTCGCCGGTGGGGATGTTGGCGTTTTTGCTGGAACGCTCGGCCACAGTTCCCACGACCTGGATGACAAACTCACGTCCCAGGTGATTGGCCTGCTCACACAGTTCAGCGTTCACCTCGTTGTTAAACACGATTTGGGTGATGCCATAGCGGTCACGCAGATCCACAAATGTCATGCCACCCATCTTGCGGGTGCGCTGCACCCATCCTGCCAGAGTCACGACTTCGCCCACATTGGCCAAGCGAAGTTCGCCGTTAGTCTTGGTTCTGTACATTGTCTTGATGTTATATTGATGTTATAGGTTTTAGTTATTGCGGAATTAAACATACAAAGTTACTACAATCTTGCCATAAAAGCAGTGGGTTAAGCCAAAAAAATATGAAAATCATCGGTTTTGACTTGCCATATCTAAAAAATGATGTACCTTTGCACCGCTCAAAACGAGAGCATCGGGGTGTAGCGCAGTCCGGTTAGCGCGCCTGCTTTGGGAGCAGGAGGTCCCTGGTTCGAATCCAGGTACCCCGACAAACAGAAGAAGGACACACATCACCGATAAATGCTAGCAGGAGCAAGACGCCAATCACTGGCCTTGCTCCTGCAACATTTTTCAGGGCTATTTATTCAGCCTGTAACCGTTTTATTCAGTCCAATTGCCACTCAGCAAGAAGTCGACGAGCGAAGTCACATCATCAATGTTCATCTTGCCATTACCGTCACAGTCAGCGCCGGCACCCGTCGGAGCTTCGCCAGTAAGCAAGCAGTCAATCATCGTTGTCACATCGTCGATGGTGGCTTTGCCATCGCCATCAGCATCACCTCTCACAACAGCGGGCTCATCAAATTCGCCCAGTTTGCGCTTGTTGGTATTGGTGACATAGAGGTCCCTTATAGAGCCGGAATTCAGGGGACGGCTGATGAATGCCACGATGTTCAGATTGTCGGCATTCCAGTTCTGGGGGATGGTGTAGGTGAACTCGTTCTTATAAGTGTCTCCATCCTTGTTAAGGGCGACACCCTTGGCCGAAACGAGTGACTTGCGCAAGACACCGTTGTGTACATAGTTGTTCTTAATAACGCCCTGGTCGAGCTGAGGTGCCACCAAGTTGTCCTCGGTAATATATACGGTGAGCCTGCTGTCGGCACCCATGAAATCCTCATAGTTGGGCACCAAATCACCGTCAATGGTGATGACTGCTTTGCGCGTCTCGGCATCAAAGCGGCTGTTCACATTCACTGTGGCCCAAGAGGGTTCACTCGCATCAATGTAGTCAAAGAAGTTGCTCATCGTTGTTCCCGTCGTCGCTGTCAGGACGGCGAACAGTTCGTTGGCGCTGCCGATGCCCATGGTCCTGTCAAAGGTGCCTTCGGGATAACCGTTAACTCCCTGGTAAGCTTGAATCGAATCGTTCTGTGCCGAGGCGAATGGATCTACAGGATTGCCAAATAACACATGCACACCCACCCATGCGACATCGTCACGCATCTCACACAGGTTCTGCAGATTGGCAGATCCAGTGGGACACCAGGTGCAGCCTGTCGAGGTGAACTGCTCTACCAGGTGCATCTGTCGCGTGAAGCCGTGGTCAAAGCATTTAAACGTTGCGGAAACAGAAACGGGCTTGTCAACGGGTTCACCCTTGACGGCGACAGTCGTCACCGTCAGCGTGTGGGCGCCTGACGTCAGTCCCTCGGTACCCACTACGTCCTGTATCTTGGCATACACGTTGCTCAAATCCATGGGGTTAGTGATGGTTTTTACCACATTGCCATCGATGGCGACGTCCATCGTGAGTTCACCGGCAGCGATTGCTCCAGCGCCCATATTACGCACATTGAATGAGAAGGACAGATCATCGCCCACAACAAGAGTGTTCTTGCAAACCAGGTTAGCAAGACGCAGGACATACTGTGGGAAAGCATCGTTCTCCACAATGCACTGCAGGCTCAAGTTGCCAAAGGTGTTCACACCATAATTCTTCCAGCTGCCACCCTTCAAAATGTAGGATGGATAAATCGTCCCAACTTTCACAGCGGAAATCGGCTTGGAAGTCGGCAGCAACTGTTCGTAGTCAAAACCGATTCTCATACCGTAACCCTCAGGAAGGTTGATCTCATAGGGAGTATCCAGCTCGACGACATTCCATCCTTGCTGCCCAGTCACACTGCAGGGCCACTCGGCAATCATATCTGTCAAATTACCATTGGGGTCAATAGGAATGACAAACACTCGTGAAAGAGGCGCCTCTGATACCAGGCCAATCCTGAAGGCGACGATTTTACCCCCCTGGAACAAGGCAATCTCATCGGGAGTGAGATCGGTAGCAATGGGATTAACACCTTTCAAGAAGCCCATTCCGAATCCTGTCTCAGCAAGATCGTCGGTGGTGTAATGTCCCATGAGTAACTGATTTGGCGCAAGCTCTGCGGCCAACGAATTGAACGACAGCATGAAGGCTGCCAACAACAGTAATAATAATTTCTTCATAACTGGTAGTTATTTAATGAGTTATTAAAAAGGTTTATTGTCATTTCCTCAGATTCTAATGTCGCTGTCACGCTAAACAATGCACAAAAGTAAACAATTATTGGAAAAAATGCAAATCAACTCCACTTTTTTAGTAACAAACTATAATTTTCATCATACTATCATCAACCAAAAAAGGAATCCTTTCGGATTCCTTTTTTGCGGTGTGTACGTGACTCGAACACGCGACCCCCTGCGTGACAGGCAGGTATTCTAACCAACTGAACTAACACACCAGTTGACATTTCGGGCGAAATGCGGTGCAAAGATAGTACAAAAGATATCAATCCTGCAAATAATTCGGCATTTTTTTCTTCCAGAAACGTGTTTTTTTCACTTTTTGGCCACCTGACAAGCCTTATTTTTTCTCGTCAGAGTCCATAATCTCGATGCGTATGAGTTCGATGCGCGCTGCAGTCTTTCGTTCGATGGTAAAACGATAAGGAGGCAAATCGATGACGTCACCCACGTTGGGGATGGCCTCTTCCTCGGCCAGTAGATAACCTGCCAGCGTCTGGTAGTCATCACTCTCAGGAATGTTGAGATGGAAGCGCTCGTTGATTTCCTCAATTTCCATTCGGCCAGAGAACTCATAGGTTTTCTCGTCGATCTGACGTGCGATGAGACGGTTGCGGTCGTGCTCGTCCTCGATTTCGCCAAATATCTCCTCCACCAGATCCTCGAGCGTCACCATGCCGCTCGTGCCGCCAAATTCATCAATGACGATGGCCATCGATCGTTTCTCGTCCATGAGCTGCTGCATCATCTTGCGGGCCAGCAAGGCCTCGGGGGCAAACACGACAGGCTTCAACCTCGTTTTCCAGTCCACCGTAGTGATGAACAACTCACTCACCTGGATGAAACCGATGACATCATCGATGCTGCCTTTATAGACGACAATCTTGGACAATCCCGACCTGGTGAACAGCTTGACGAGGTCGTCACGTGTGGTGTCCTCGACATCGACGGCGACAATCTCGTTACGGGGCACCATGCAGTCCTTCAACCGGGTGTCGCTAAAGTCCAGAGCATTCTCAAATATCTTGACCTCACGTTCCACGGTTTTGTTCTCGTCTTCACGCTTGTCGATATTCTCCTGCAAATAAGCGTCAAGCTCATCGACGGTGAGCAGGCGCATTCTCGAGGTGTCTATCTTGATGCCGAACAACTTCATCAGCATCGCCGAAAGCCACTCGGTGAAACGTGAGATGGGGAACAGCACGCAATAGACCATGAATAACGGGATGGAGGCGGTGCGCAGCGATGCATTGGGGTTGATGCGGAATATCGTTTTAGGCACAAATTCGCCAAAAATCAGAATAATCAGCGTAGCAATGAGAGTCTGCACCAACAGCAACACGGCCTCGTTGTGCACCCACTGCTGCAAAGGAATGGTCAGCAGCCTGGCCATAGCCATCGAGTACACGATGTTAGCGATATTGTTGCCGATAAGCAGCGTGGAGATGAACATCTCACGGTTGCTGTAATAGATGTTGAGGATGCGGTTAATGATGCCGCCCCGCGCCATCTCAATCTCGGCACGCACTTTGTTGGACGAGACAAACGCGATTTCCATGCCCGAGAAGAAAGCCGAGCACAGCAGCGCGACAAGCGCGATAATCAGCGGTGTTGTATAAACAGGATCCAAAATATATAATAATCTGTTACTTAATTCATTGCATTGTCATCGGCGCAGGGTTGCCGCTGCCAGGATGAGGCATCCTTTTCTCGTCGATGGGGAAGATGGCCTCGACCTGACGCAACTGGTAGGTCGTGAGGCGCTCATTGGACTCATAGCCGTAGCCCTCGATGATGCGTCCCTGTTTCTCGATGTGGATGAAGGCGTCGCTATACAGCCGGTGGGCACGCTGGTCCCACATCAGCTGGTCGGTGAGCACCACATCGCCCGTGGCATTGGTCATGCGCACGTTGCCGGTAAGCGTCCACAAGGATTGTCCCTTGTCAAAGTAGGCCGAATCGCACTTGATGGTCGATACCGCATTGAAGTTATTGTCCAATTCCTCACATTTCACCCCTTTGGGGAAAGTCCAGTGCGGTTCCTTGGCCTGCTCAAACATGTTCCACAGCTTGGCCTCGATGCGGTAGCGCGTATGTCCCGAGTCACTGATGACGGTCTTAACGTCGCTCGTCGTCATTGTGGGTACCACCTCGGGGTCGGTAGCATGACTGACCACACTGGTCGAGTCATCCTTACAGGAGACTACAGCCAGCGCCATGATCATGGCAAGCGCTATGTGAAGCAGATATCTCACCGATTAACGGATGCGGCTCTTCCAGAACCACAGTTCGTTGAAATTGACACCCAGAGTGATATTGAAATAATCCTCGGTGATGAGCTTCGTGGGGCTGCTTACGCGATGCCGCCACTCCAGGCCCAGATTGACTGTCGTCTTACCTCCCGGTGCAGGCAGGCCCACACCGATGCTAGCGCCGTAGTCACGCAAATTGTTGCCGCTGTAATTCAGATAGTCGTGGTTATAGAACGCGCCTGCCCGGAACGACATGGCACCCACATAGCTGCCACGACGGTTGGGCGTGTACTGGACGCCAGCCGCCAGTTTCCAGCGGTCGTCGAAGCGCATCGTAGGGGGTTCAAATCCACTGATAGGCTGATACTTTGCATTGCTCCACTTCTGGAAGGTATAGTCGGCCTCAACGGTTAATTTGCGGTTCACGTTATAGCTCATACCCACACCAATGGAAGCCGCTTGCTCATAATTGCCACTCATTGAGGTGTAACCGATGGTGTCCATCTTGTTGTCCTGGCTGTCATAGGTGGTACCCCATGCATTGCCATGGAAAGATTTCTTGGGCTGATAGGTGGCGCCCACCGTGAGCAGATCACGTCCGTGAGCCAAAGGAAGGCTGTACTGCACACCCACCTGGGTGTTCCAGTCGCGGATCTTCATATTGCGGGTAAAATAACTGGTCGAAGTCGAGGAAATGAGTGTGGTATTGTTTGTGGAACCAAACAGGTAAGCAAAATTCACACCCACACTCAGATTCTTGACCGGTTCATATCCCAAGCCCACATACAGCTGGTTGAAGCCACCATTGCCGCTGCGCGCCTCGGAACCGCCATCGATATCACCGCCGAAGGCATAGCCCACCGAGGCATAGGGCAACAGACCGAACGAGGCACCCAAGCCCTTAGCCACCTTGAAATGCCCAGTCAAATAATCCAGACCGCCGCCAAAGTTATACCCTTTGTTGCCCTGCTCCTTGCTCCACAGGTTAGTGAGTTCGACACCCACATCCCACAGGAAGGTGAGTGAATCCACGTTGGCATACGAGGCAGGGTTCATCACATTGACGATGCGGCCCCCCTTCATCGCATAACCCACACCGCCCATCGAGCGCTGTATGCTCGACACGTTGTCGTTGAGCATGCCATAGCCCATCTTGGAATAGGGGGTGGACACGATTTGCGCCATAGCGGCGCAAGCGCCGATGGCCAAAGCGATGATGAAAAATGATATCTTCTTAATGTTCATTGGCTTGATTGTATAGATAGATGCGGTTGAGACCTTCAGCCGCAAGATGTTCATAGTAGATGATGCTATCATCGTCCAACTGGGAGTGCAAGAGCTTGCCGTCCCCGCCAGTGATGAATGTCATCAGGTTGGGATGAGACAGTTTCAAGTCAGCGATATAACTCTTGATCTCTCCCAGCATACCGAGCAAGACGCCGCTGCGGATGGCCGTCTCGGTATCATAGCCCACGACAGGCGTCGGCCCGTCGGCCTTTACCAGAGGCAACAATCCGGTGTGCTCGTGCAGTGACTTGAAACGCAATGCCATTCCCGGAGCTATGTTGCCGCCTACAAAGCAGCCATTGCTCGTTATCAGGTCATAGGTGATGGCGGTGCCGGCATCAATGACCAGCACATCACAAGCGTTATCCAAGCGCTGCGCCGTCAGCCAAGCGCCCACAGCCGTGGCGATGCGGTCCCGTCCCAGGGTTTGGGGCGTGTGGTAACCCAGCTTGATGGGCATGGGCGTCTCATGGGTGAGATGCAACACGCGACGGCAACGCTCTTCGACCAACTGCTCGATGCGGTGACTTGCTTTGCTTGAGGCCGTACTGCACACAATGGCAGTTTCGGGCTTATAGGTGCTGATAAAACGGTCGAGCAGCCGCACATCACGCCGCACAAAACGATTAGTGGCCACGGCCTGCGTACCGATAAAGAATACCACCTTAACCGAGGTGTTTCCGTTATCTATTGTGAGATTTCCTTTCATTAACCCGCAAAATTACTCAAAATTGGTGCAAGTAGAGCACAAAAGCACAATATTTTTTGATTTTGTTGAGACGTTGCCAAATTCTCCAAACTTTGCAATTACAATGAATTACCCGTCCGATGAAGATTATTTTTCAGTTTTCTCGGTCTCCCGTTCGATCATCCAGCTGGCATACACCTGCATCACGAGACCGGCCAGCAGGAAGGCAATCCAGTCGTTGGTCCCCTGCGAGATGAACATCATCAAGGCACTGGCACAATACAGGATGCCACTGGAAATGAGGATGCGGTGCAGGCGCTTGATGCGCAAATGGGGGCCTCGATACACGCCCAGCACACGTGCCACCAGCACGATGACGGCACCGGCGGCAAATGCCCATCGCATCCACTCTTGATTGATGTTGAGCAGCGGCAACAGGGCCATCACTGCCATGATAAGCAACCCGATGAGCACCAGAACGTCTGATAGCTGGTTGCTGCCTTTAGTATTATTGTCTTGTGTTGCCATAACCTATTAAGGGATATCGGTAATGTAAACTTCCTCGTTGACACGCTTCATGCCGTATTTCTCGCGCACGAGACGTTCCAGCGACTCTTTGTCGGTGTTGAGTTCGTTGACCTTGGCGTCATAGATGGCGGCCGAGTCCTCGTTGTTCTTGATTTGGCTCTTGAGGTCGTTGATTTGGGAACGGTACTTGCTGATGCGCATGTAGTTGTTGTCCCCAAAGAACAACAGCACCACCACAAAGCCGACGAAAATCAGCAGCGGGATGTTGAGCCATCGCGGTATCCACTTGGGACGTTGGAATTTAAAAGGAGACATGTATTTTAGTTTTTAGTTTTAAGTTTTAAGTTTTAAGTTTTAAGTTGTTAGTCGTCTTTCAACAGGTTGGGACGCAGGCGGCGGGTGCGTTCGAGCGACTGCTGCATCTTCCACTCGGCGATTTTGGCCTGGTGGCCGCTGAGCAGGATTTCAGGGACGTGCCAGCCGTTGAAGACCTCGGGGCGGGTATAGACGGGAGCCTCGATAAGACCGTCCTGGAAGGAGTCGCTCAAAGCGCTCTGCTCGTCACCGATGGCTCCAGGCAGCAGGCGTACCACTGCATCGGCAATGACTGCGGCAGGCAGTTCGCCACCGGTGAGCACATAGTCGCCAATGGTGATTTCCTTAGTAATCAGATGCTCGCGAATGCGATAGTCCACACCCTTGTAGTGGCCACACAGGATCATTATGTTCTCCTTGAGCGACAGTGCATTGGCCATGGGTTGGTCAAGTTGCTCACCATCGGGCGAGGTAAAAATGATCTCGTCATATTCGCGCTGGCTCTTCAGTTCCTCCATGCACCGCCACACGGGCTCAATCTGCATCACCATGCCTGCCTCGCCGCCAAAGGGGTAGTCGTCCACCTTGCGGTGCTTGCGCAGGCTCCAGTCACGCAGGTTGTGCACGTGAATCTCCACCAGGCCCTTGTCCTGGGCCCGCTGCAGAATGGAGGTGTGCAACGGCGACTCGAGCGCGTCGGGCATTACTGTCAGTATATCGATTCGCATTTAGCCATCAGTTGTTAGTTGTTGAAAATCAGTTTTTTAATTCATCGTTCTTCTCGTCCCACGGATAGGTGCGCTTGGGGTTGCGCGGGAACCAGCCCTTGCGCACGCGCTCCTGCTGTTCACGCATCTCTTTGATGCCCCAAAAGCACGAGAACGCCCCCACTCCCATCAGTGCCGACAGCAGCACATTGTCCACCAGCAGCGAGCCGATGCACAACAGCACTCCCGCCAGCAGGAACACCCACTTGAAGGGCTGCCCATAGTGGTACTCGCCCTTGATGACGATGGGGTGGCAGATGCCGATGATTAAGAACGAGCACAGGCCCAGCACCAGGCCTTGCAGGTGATATGTTGATAGAAAATCCATCATTCGCTTATGTGATTTTTGCCGCACGTCAGGGCCATTACAGCACCCTGACCGAAAATGTCCTGCAAAGATAATCTATTTGCCCGACATCCCCACGTGAAATATCCTTAAATTGTGTTATTCTGCTGGTTAACGGGCAAAAGCGTGGGCGGTGTGTTTGTTAATAACTTTTTTGGGAGAATTTGTGTGGCAGTGTGGCGGGAAAACCGTAACTTTGTTGTCGGCCTTGCTGCAACTGGCAGTTGGGATATATCAATTTGATAACTAACATCTTACCGACAACAAGCATGAACGGAGTGGGAAAATTATATTTCAAGTACGGCACCATGGGTTCGGCCAAGACGGCTATGCTACTCACCCAAGCCTACAACTTTGAGGAGCGCGGCATGCAATACCTGTGCATGAAGCCCATCATCGACGACCGCGAGAAGGATAACGTGATACGTTCCCGCATCGGCATCGAGCGCAAGTGCTCTTGGATCTACCCCGAGAGCGACCTGTATGAAATGCTCAAGGAAATGTTCGACAAGACGCTGGTAGTCAAGGATTGGATTCTTATTGACGAAGCCCAGTTCCTGTCGGCCCCGCAGATCGACCAGCTGGCTCGCATCGTCGATGATTACGGCGTGAATGTGGTGTGCTACGGCCTGCGTACCGACTTCCAGTCCCACATGTTTGAAGGCTCCCGCCGCCTGTTTGAACTTGCCGACACCATCGAGGAGATCAAGTCCACCTGCTCCTGCGGCCGCAAGACCATCATCAACGCGCGCATCGACAGTAGCGGCAACATCGTCACCGAGGGCAGTCAAGTCGAGATCGGTGGCGACGACAAGTACGTGTCACTGTGCCGCCGTTGCTGGCGCAACCGCCGCATCGAGAGCACGAGCCGTGGCGCCATCAAATTTGAGGACGAATAACTTTATTTTCCCCCTTAGTTCTTGGGGGTGAAGAACAAGTGCAGCATCCAGCTCACCAGCGTGAGCACAATGCTGAATCCCAGCGCCCATCCAAAGCCATCTACCTCGAAGTGCGGCCCGACGAGCCATGAACACAGCATCACCATCAAAGCGTTGATGACAAAGGTGAACAAACCCAAAGTCAGCAGATTGATGGGTAACGCCAGCAGCTTGACCAGCGGCCGTATCCACGAGTTAATGAAGCCGAGAACGACGGCAATGATGACCGACCACCACCAGGGATCCACGTTCACGCCATCGAGTGTGAGAGAAGTGATGAGCACTGCAAGTGCCGAGATAATAAGTCTTGTAACCATAATCAGTTGTTAGTCCTTAGTTGTTAGTCCTTAGTCTTTTTGACAAAAAGGCACGCTAAAAGTACTATTTTTTCTGTTACAAGCGTCAATATTTAGCCAAAACTGAGGAAAAAAATGATTTTTTCAGTAATTTTGCCGAGTTAATATGCAATCATTATGACCGATACGACTAGAAAATACATCAAGTTGGCCCAAGACTACGTGATGATCACATTGGGCTTGTTCACCTACGCATTTGGTTTCACCGCCTTCATCCTTCCCGAGAAGATGGGCAAGCAGTTTGTGTTGCGCACCATCATCGGTGCCAGCATCAGCACACTCTTCATTGGCGTGTTGCAGCCCATGTTTCCCCAACCCATTGTTGAGCAGCAGACCTTCATGAACGTCATCCTGGGCGCTGTGCTATGCGGATTGGGCCTGGGCGTGGTGTTCACTCATGGAGGCAGTACCGGTGGCACCGACATCATTGCTGCAATGGTCGCCAAACACAGCACCATATCCTTTGGTCGTACCATGATGTACTGCGATGTGCTCATCATCTGCTCGTCCTATCTGTTGTTCCACTCGATTGACAAGATTGTATACGGTCTCATCTTCATGGTCATCTACTCGGTGGCTGCCGACCGTGTCATCAACAACACACGCCAGAGCGTGCAGTTCCTCATCATCAGTAAGAAGTGGGAAGAGATTGCTGATAATATTAATAATGTGGCACACCGCGGCTGCACCATCCTTGACGGCATCGGCTGGTACACCAAGGACGCTGTCAAGATTGTCATGGTCATGTGCCGCAAGCACGAGAGCGTGAACATCTTCCGCATCATCAAGGAGACCGATCGCAAGGCCATCATCACGCAGAGCAACGTCAACGGTGTGTACGGCTTTGGTTTTGACGAATTGAAAGTGCGCGTCAAGAAACACGATACAGAACGGGCAACCAATGCCACCGTCCCCAACACAGATAAAAAAGAATAACAAAAATCAAGTTTTTAGCACATTTTGCTACCAAAATCAAAAAATTTTAGGCACGAAGGATAAATTTCGTGCCTAAAATTGTATATTTGTAAAAAAATTTATATTTTTGCATGCTTTTAGTTCACTAGCGTTTACCTGAAGCACCCATTTGATACATCAACTACCAACCATAACATTAAACATTAACACTAAATTTTTGACATGAGAAAAATCGCTTTATTAGCACTACTGCTGCTTGCAGCAGCAACATTTGCTGCCCCTGTCTTGCCTGAACAGGCCATGCAGTCAGCAAGCAAATTCTTGCTTCAACACCGACCAGGTGCCACCTTAAAGTCCACACCTGTACAGACCCCCAAAATGAAAGGTAACAGCCATCAGGCACCCAGTTATTACATTTTCAACACCATGGGCAACAAGGGTTATGTTATCGTCTCGGGTGACGACCGCACCACACCCATCCTGGGTTATATCGACAAGGGTGCGTTTGACCCCAACCATGTGCCCACCAACATGCAAGCCTGGCTGGACAGCTACAGCGACCAGATCGCTTCGCTCGATGAGATGGGAATCACCGAGACCTATAACGAAGCCTTCACCATGAAACCCACACGCAACAGTATCTCCCCGCTGGTTACCAGCCACTGGGATCAGGCAGGCCCTTACTGGGACCACTGCCCCGAGTTCATGGACATCGACGAGAATGGCGATACCATTGGCGAACTGGCTTACACGGGTTGTGTGGCCACGTCGATGGCACAGATCATGAACTATTACAAGCACCCCCTATATTGCACGCAGACGATTCCTTCCTATGTTGTCACCTTCTACTGGCATGAGGAGTATGGTGCATTTGACACCGACCCGCTTCATCCCATCATGTTTGACTGGGACAACATGCGCGACAACTATACCGGTGCCGAGACCCCGGCCGAGAAAGACGCCGTTGCTTGGCTTATGCTCTATGCCGGCTGTGCCGCCCACATGCAGTATGGCCTGAACGCATCGAGCACCAGTGACCCCTACATCCCCACCGCCTTGAACGAGTACTTCAACTATGACGCCAAGCTGGTTTACCGCAGCGACTATGAGCAGGACGACTGGGAAGACATGATTTACCAAGAGTTGGTCGAAGGCCGTCCCATGATTTATAACGGCCGAGCCGGCACGGGTGGCGGACACTCGTTTGTGTGCGACGGCTATGCTTATGGAGACCTGTTCCACATCAACTGGGGCTGGGGTGGCCTGGGAGACGGCTACTTCGTGCTGTCGGTGCTCAACCCCTATGCCGGAGGCATCGGTTCCACAACCAGCCTGGAAGGTTACAACATCGACCAGACGGCCGTCATCGGCATCCAGCCAGGTTATAGCGGTGTACCCGAACAGGTTGACCACTGCCTGACCGTTTGGAACATGTACTATACAGGCACTCGCACCTTTGAGCGCAGCGACGACGGCTCGTTCAAGCTCACCAAGCGCCGCTATATCAAGGTTACTGCCGAGGACCACATCGACGATGGCACGAAGTATCTGCGCGGCATCGCTCTGTATGACATGGACGACAACTTCATCGAGATCATTGCCCAGACCTATTATGGTTCAAGTTTTCTCTCCATTACCGACAGCTGGCCCGATAACCAGAGCTCGGTTACCTATCCGTTCGCTAAGAATCTCCCCGACGGCACCTACAAGATTGTTCCTGTGAGCAGCATTCCCGGCAGCAACGTGTGGGATCCCATGATTGAGAGCGACCGTTATTATATCGAGGCTACCATCAACGGCAACTGGATGACGATGGCCGACCATCCTGTTGTTAACCTCCAAGCCACCAACTTTGAATTCTCTGGAGGCGAGAAAGTGGGACTTGCCGAGCAATGCCACGTTACTGTCAAGAACAACAGCACCGACCGTTACAGCGGCAGGCTGTTCCTCTATGTGGGCAATGAGCCGATGGACGAGTACGCCGAATATACCACCGTTGTCGAGGCCGAGATTCCCGCCGGCGGCACCAAGGTGGTGACCTTTAACTTCACCCCGAAGAATGCCGGCACCAAGAATGCTTACATTTCCACCTTTGACAACACCTGGAGCGATCCCGTTCCCGGCACTGGCTCGGTATCCATCGCCGGCTCAGTAACCTACCCGATGAACCTAAGCGTGGACATCAATGCCCTGAACGCCGATGAGGACATGAACATCTATGACAGCCACATCAAGTTCAAGGTAGATGTGACCAACAACAACACCGAGGGCGAGTACAACCGCTATATTCTGGCTCCCCTGTTCTACGTTGACGAGAACGGTCATGGCACAATGGTGACCTACCTGAGCCGTAACGTGGTCATCCCCGCCGGCGAGACGCAGACGTTCTACTTCGAGTTCGATAACTTGGCCTTCGGTTCGGTCTATGCACTCAACATCTTCGGCCGCAACGAGAACGACTCCACCAAGAACCTCGTGAAACCCGGTGAATCCAAGTACTATACCATCAACCGCGGTATGGTGGTTTGGGACGGTAACGGCAACCGTGTGGGTTATAAACCTTACAACGGCATCCGTGTTCCCGACAATGCTGCAGCCGTGAGTCTCGAAGGCCTCAACCTGACCTCTCTCATTCCTAATGATAATCCCAATGCACTGTATTACATCGGGAACGAAGAGAAATACACCCCTGCAGGCCTCGAAGCCAAGAACATCATCAAGAACCATGTCGCCCAAACGGATATCGTATTAAAGCACGGTTACGACTTCTATGCTCCCTACCGCTTCAAGGCTGACAACATCAGTTATGAGCGCACCTTCACCAACGGCCGCCATGCCGGCCAAGCAGGAGGCTGGAACACCATGGTACTGCCCTTTGCCGCAACCAGTGTCACCGCCGATGGCGAGGCTATCGACTGGATGCACAGCAAGACCGACCCCAAGGGGTTGTGGGTATGCGACTTTGACCAGGAAGAGGACACCTCTGACGACGCACAGCTGCTGGCCGAGTACATGGGCAATGAACTTGAGCCCAACGTGCCCTATTTCGTGGCTCCCTATGATGGCGCCAACGGTACCGACATGCGTGGCAAGACCTTCGTCTTCAGCGGTCATAACGTGACCGTGAAGCCCAATCCCTCGGCCATCACGAGCGGCACCTACCACATGGTTGTGGGAGATTTTGTCCAGAAGGACATCGAAAACGCCTACTTCCTGAACGCTGCCGGCAGTCACTTCGTGAAAGCTGCCCAAGGCACTGTGAAAGCATTTGAGGCGTACGCTGACAATGTATCGGAAAACAGCAATGCCACCCAGTTGCAGATTGTCCTTGACGAGAATGCCGAGGATGCTCCCAGCTACGTGCGCGGCGATGTGGACAGGGATGGCCGCATCAGCATCTTGGATGTCACAGCACTGGTTGACTACCTGCTTAATCCCGAATCAACCGACATCGACACCATGGCTGCCGACTGCCATATTGACGGTGAGGTCAATCTCACGGACGTCACTATACTGATCGACTTCCTGCTGTTAGGCACCTGGTAATCAGTCCAGCACCGATAAGCGATATCGAGGGTGCGCCCACTGCATGTGTGGCGCACCCTCGTTGTCTTATCATCGGCTATCCAGCCTGGTTGATGTTTATTGCAGAATAAGGGGTTTATCGCGGCGTGAATAGCAGCGGTCGATGAGCTGCGAACAACGGAATGTAAGAATGTGCACGCCGTCATAGTAGCTGTGCAGGTCATGGATGAGCTCGTCGTCGCCGCTGAAGTCGTTAACCCTATCTTCACCCATGATTTCGCACAGGACCGCATGGTCGATGGGTGAAAGCTCCGACTTGCGGAACTGCGGCGGCACAATCACCACACAGTCGATGTGGTGGCTGTTCACCATATCGGCAATCTCTCGCAAGGTCTGCTGTGCTTCAGCGTCGATGCTTAACGGCTTGGGGTCGGGTGTGGGAACCATATTCACCAGCCACATTCTCTCGCCGTAATACTGCTCGGGGTTTCCCTGGATGAGAGAATCCAGTCCGCGGCTGGAATCCTCGTTAATCAACTCATCACGTCCGCTGGGAATGGTGGACATCTTGCCGTCCTCGACCAACTTGTTGGCTAAGCCCTGTGTGGGCCACAATTTATACAGGAAGATGTACGGGTCGCGGAAAGCGTTGAAATGCAAGCGATGGAAATGGAGCCTTGTAATGGCGGGGGACACGTCATAATGCGGCACAAACGGCATCTCCTCGTAGCGCTTGGGACGACGGAACATTTCCTCTTCCATAATCATCAAGGCATGACGCACAGGAATGCCGTTGTCAATGAGGTAGCGCAATTCGTCACGTATTCCCGACAAAGTCTCGGCTCCTGCCGTGAAGTGATAGATACTGGCGCTGTCAGGCAGATTCCGGGCCCAAGCGGCAGCAGTGAAATTAGAAGAAATCGAGGATCCGAAGATGAATGAATCGTAATGCCGGGTGGGATTGTAATATTTCAAGCCCTCGACAGCCACATAGCGCTTGTTGGGCATACGCTCAAGCGTCTCGCCTGGAGCGATTGAAATGCCGTCATAGGAATGCACCACCTTGAAAGGGTCCACAACAAGGTACAATGCGACAAATGCCGCTACCGGGAGCAACGCCAGCAACGAGCGACACACAAATTTCCTGATGCCTGATTGACCGCCCATACTCTAGAACTGGAAATAGATGAACTGCATGTTGCGGTCAAGGCTGGCAATGGAGATGCCCGCCAGCAGGCCCCAGTAAATGATCCACCGCACAACGGTGGGGAAAGGCATCCGCTTCATGGGGAACTCCTGTTTGCGTCCCAGCCACTCGATGATGAAGAACGGCACGATGTAGAAAATGGGCTGGCCGAAGACGGGCCGCTGGGTCCATGAGCCGTTCACAATCACGTCACAGATCTCACCCAAGTGGGTGATGCCGTTGGCACGGAAGGCGATGAACACCATGGCAAACAGGAAGAACGTGAGCAGGCACTGCGGCAACTCGGGCCACGTGGCGTGTTCGCTGAGCCGTTTGCGGGGCAGGAACACATAGGGCAACAGCAACAGGCCGTTGACCGTGCCCCAGATGACAAACGTCCAGTCGGCACCGTGCCACAGACCGGAGAGCGCAAAGACGATCATCACGTTCAAGGCCGTGCGCCACTTGCCTCGCCGCGAACCGCCCAAGGGGAAATAGACATAGTGGCGGAACCAGGTCATCAACGAGATGTGCCAGCGCTGCCACAGTTCCTTCATGTTGCGGGAGAAGAACGGGTAACGGAAGTTGGGCTGAAGCCTGATGTTCAACAGGCGTGCCGAACCGATGGCGATGTCGCTGTAACCCGAGAAGTCGGCATAGATCTGCACAGCGAACAAGAGACCCGCCCAAATCATGCTGGGCGCGGCATAATAATAGGGATTGTACAACAGCTGGTCCACATAGTAGCCCACGCTGTCGGCAACGATAATCTTTTTGGAAAGTCCCCACAGTATCTGGCGCATGCCGATCACTGCCGTGTCATAGTCAAATTCCTTCTTCCTCAAGAACTGGGGCAACAGATTGGTCGCACGCTCGATGGGGCCTGCCACCAGCTGCGGGAAAAAGGCGATGAACACGCCAAAGGCCACCACATCGCGCGTGGGCTTGACATCGCCCCGATACACGTCGATGGTGTAACTGATAGCCTGGAACGTATAGAATGAAATGCCCACGGGCAACAGGATGTGTAACGTGGGCCAGTCGGGGTTCACCCCGAAGAGTCCCAACAGGTGCACAAAACTGTCCCGCATGAAGTTCAGATACTTGAACACCGCCAGGATGCCCAGGTTGAGTACAATGTTGGCTGCAGCCCATGAGCGGTCATGCCGTGAACGGTCGCCGCGCATCATCAGCGCCGTGCCAAATGTTGACACCGACGTGAGCACGATGAGGCCCAGCATCTTCCAGTCCCACCAGCCGTAGAAAACATAGCTGGCGACCAGCAAGAACAGGTTTTGCCACTTGAGGTGGCGGCGCAGCCCCCAGTAGATGAAAAACACCAGAGGCAAGAACAGGGCGTATGTATAGGTGTCGAATTGCATAACTCGGTCGCAAAGGTAGTAAATAGTTTTTAGTTGTTAGGTTTTAGGGGTTAGGTTTTTTGACTTTAGGGGTTGGCACATGGCAGTAGGCACGGTTTTTGCTTTTTGGTAGGGTGATGTTTATCTATACTTATACCGACGTAGAAGGGAGCGAGTCACAACGCGTGGCTGGCGAGATTGACCATGTGATGAAACCCGCATTTGGCGACAGACCAGGGGTCAACGGCCGTCAAGGCACGGGGCCGCTGCTGAGCGCCCGCATGCTACAGGAGTATGAAGCGGCCTATCGAGAACTCGTCAATGGCATCGTTACCGATGACATGATACAGCTGGTTGACAACGGCAATTACAGCGTGGGGATGAATGTGAAATCCCCATGCGGACTGACATTATGTCATGCTGTGCAAGGTAACACCGTCACCACCAACCTCGACATCGAGGAGATGCACTACCACCAGCAGTGGAACGGTGCCCCCATGGAGGTGATTGACCGCAGCCGCGTGGTGGAGGCCAGCCAAGTGTTCCTGGAACATGCAGCCCAGTGGCGCGAACAGATTGCCGCAGCCTTTAAGGCCGACAGCAAGGGCGTGAAGATGCGCAACATGGCCATGAACAACATGGACGCCTATCTGACCCGCTACTTTGACGGCACAGGTATCACCTACTGGTTTGACAAACGGCACGTTGACGGCCACAAGTCACACCTGATGGTGCGCCTCAATGCCTACAAGACGCTGGACCTGCCCATCCCTCACGACGATTTCATCAACCATCTGGACCTAGTGAAGCCTCACATGGTGGAATTTGCCTATATGGCCCGCGACGGACGTTTCACCGTGCGCGGCGAGGCGCGCGACGACTGGCAGACGGCCCCTGTTGCAAGCAATGAGCCCACAGTGAAGCCAGAGCGTCCCAGCGGCATAAAAGGCTGGCTGAAACGTCTGTTTAACGGCAATGACAGCGAAGCGAACCCCGTCCCCCAAGTCCAATCACCGCTGCAACGCAGCATCGACGCTTTCTTTGAGGGCAAACACATTCAGTATCACCTGACCGAGGACGAAGAAACCGGCCAAAACCTGTTACACATCAGGCTGAACCGCGGCCGCGCCATGGTCATCGACTTGAACCAGTGCGGTAACATCGAGGAACGGCTCAAGCATGACATCGCTTACATCCCCCGGCTGGTTGAGCTGGGCAATATGTTCCCTTACCGCCTTATCGGCCCCCTTAAGAAGGCAGAATGGATTACCGCTAAAAGCGGGCAATAAAGCCCGCAGTCTAGAGTCTAGTGTCTAGAGTTTAGAGTGGAGAGAAACTAACAACTAAAATCTAAATATGGCTATTACAATCAACACCGGCGACCTCAAAACCATCCTTGAGACCACGCCATCGACACAAAACATCCTGCTCGTGGGTAAACACGGCATCGGAAAGAGCGAAATCATCACACGTCACTTCGAGGACCAGGGCATCCCCGTTATCGCCCTGTTCCTGGGTCAAATGAGTGACCCGGGCGACCTCATCGGCCTGCCCAACAAGGACGAGGCCACCGGCAAGACCGAGTTCATGCCCCCTTACTGGTTCCCCATGGACGACAAGCCCGTGGTGCTGTTCCTGGACGAGATGAACCGTGCCCGACCCGAAATCCTGCAATCGGTCATGGACCTGTCGCTAAACCGCAAACTGGCAGGCCGTTCATTGCCCCCTGGCAGCCGTGTCATTGCCGCGGTGAACGATGGTGAGGAATACCAGCTGACCGACCTGGACCCCGCACTGGTATCACGATTCAACGTGTATTTCTTCAGTCCCACGGTGGGCGAATGGCTCTTCTGGGCCAAGCAGAACGGCATCGACCAGCGTGTGATCACCTTTATCGAGGAGCACCCCGATGAACTCGAGAAAAACGTGGATATCAACAAGGGCACCTTTGACAAGACGCCCGACCGCCGCGCATGGGTTCGCGTGTCAGGTTTGCTGCAGTCCAGCGGCAACATCACCGACATGAACCGCCTGGCCAAAATGATCACCGGTGTGATTGGTGCCCGCTCGGCATCGATGTTCATGCAGTCGCTCAACCAATCGCGCATGCTCACCGCACGCGAAGTCCTTCATGACTTTGTCTCGTGCCAGAACGACCTGGCCACCTACACCATGCCCCAAATCGCCATCATCAACGAGGGCATCTACCAGATGCTGGAACTGGGTGTGAGCAAAGACGAAAAAGAAACCGTGGGTCGCAATCTTGTGCGCTACATCCACTGGATGCTGAGTAACGGCCGCCAAGAGGCTATCGCTCATTTCGCATCGTTCTTTGAGAACGCTACCTACCCCAATGCCAACGCCTATATCATGATGGATTGCCGCGATGCGCTGCAACTCATTAACCAGATGATTGCCAACCTATGACCGTCGGCGAGCGCATAAAAACGATTTCCCAGGACTGGTTCCTGACCGAGCCGCTCCTGTTTGCCGTGCTGTGCACCCATGCCATTAAGCGCAACGACAACATGGGCTGCGACATGCGGTGCGGCAAAGGGCTCATCGAATACAATCCCGAGCGGCTGGAACACTTTGATGACATCCAGCTGGCGCTGCGCCTCAAGGCCGAGCTGGTGCGCATCATCCTCAAGCACCCCTACCAGCGCCAGCCCTACAATCCGCGCCGCGACGTGATGAGGCTGTCGAGTGACCTCACGCTGTGCGACAATCTGGAGGGCATGGATACCATCGGGCTGGAGCCGCCGCGCATTTTCGACATCCCGCGCGACCAGGCCTTTGAGCAATATTACTCGCTGATGGCGGGCCAGATTGTTCAGCTCGAACAGGATGGCGACATCCCCATCGACATGGATTCGCCAAGTAGCGGACAAGGCAAAGGTGATAGTTTGACCGATGACCTGCTGAAAGCCGATGCCGGCGCCTCGCTGTGGGAGGAGGACGAGTTGATGAGCGAGAAGGTCAATCACGAGATTGAGAACGCCCAACGGAGTAACCAGTGGGGCTCGCTGAGTGGAGACCTCAAAGCACTCATCGAGAGTTCGCTGGTGAGCAAACAGAACTTCCGCGCCATCCTGAGTCAATTCCGTGCCAGCATCCTGAGCACCAAACGCCACTTGACGCGTATGCGTCCCAACCGTCGTTACGGTTTCGACGCTATGGGCAGCCAGTATGCCTACAGCACCCGCCTGCTGGTTGCTGTGGACGTGAGCGGCAGCGTGCCCGACGAGGACATCCGCAAGTTCCTTGCAGTGATCAACCGTTTCTTCAAACAGGGCATCGAGAGCATCGAGGTCATCGAGTTTGACAGTAAAATCACGACCGAGAAACCCATCCTGCTCAAACAGGCCTCCAACACTATCCGTGTCAACGGTCGCGGCGGTACCAATTTCCAACCAGCCATCGATTTCTACTACGAGCACGAGGAATATGACGGACTGGTCTTCCTGACCGACGGCTATGCCCCCGTCCCCAAACTGCCCGACGACAAGCGCCACAAACCTCTGGCCTGGATTCTCACCACCCAGGGCGGCAACGAGGACAACCTCAAGCCATTCGGTCCCGTCGTGCGCATCACCGGCCTGTAACGGCCGCGGCAGAGCCGCGACACAGGCAACCGGCCTGGCGTCCTCCCTTGCATCACTCTTCTTGCATCACTCCTCTTGCATCACTCCCGTGTGGCACGGTCTACTGTGCCGGGGCTTTGCCTCGGCATTTTGCGGCACGGGCATGATGATTTTTACTAAATTGCTTGCAAGGTGATGGGAATGGGGGTAAATTTGCGTCATGGATTGGGAGAGGTACAAGAGCAAGAAGAAATGGGCGGGAGACTTAAAGCCGTCCATGAAGCGACGCCGTGTGGGCCATGACTACCTGGAGCGGTGCATCTACATGATTACTCTTGTCGTCAAGGAGCGCCGGCATCTTCTTGGCACCCTCACCGGTGACGGCGATATCCAGCCTGCCATCGTGCAGCCCACCCCACTAGGCCAAGCGGTTATCCAATCACTTGTCAGCATTCCCCGATTCTACCCCGAGATTGACATCTGGACTCACCAGCTGATGCCAGACCACCTGCATGCCATCATTTTCGTTAAACAACGAATTCCCGTCCACCTTGGGACGGTCATCAATGGGTTTAAAGTGGCTTGCAACCGCGCTTACAGGGAACTCGTCAACAGTGACCTGCCAAGCTTGTGGGAGGAAGGCTACAATGACAGGATTCTCGAGCATGAAGGGCAATTACGGGGCATGAAGGCGTACATCCTTGACAACCCACGACGGCTGGCCATCAAGCGGAGCCATCCTGACTTGTTCCAGGTCCAACGCAACATCCAGACAGGCGGCTACACGTTTGCCGCTCTCGGCAACATTTTCCTGCTTGATGCGCCCCTGCTGCTACAAGTGCAATGTTCACGCAAAATCACACAGGAGCAAATTCAAGCCACCGTTCGATATTTCCTGTCACGAGCCCGTGATGGTGCTGTTCTCGTGTCGCCAAGCATCAGCCCAGGGGAGAAAGCCGTGATGCGCGCTGCCTTTGAGCAAGGTTATCCTATCATTATTCTTCATGAAAACGGCTTTGCACCCCTGGCCAAGCCTGGAGGCCGCCGCTTTGATGCCTGTGCCCAAGGTCGCCTGCTCATGCTCGCTCCCTGGGAGCACCACAACGACAAGCGAACCATAAGGCGCGACCAGTGCCTCGACCTCAACAAGATGGCACAGGCAATCTGCCTCAAGAACACTCAATGAACGGCCGCGGCAGAGCCGCGACACAGGCAAACGGCCTGGCGCCCTCCCTTGCATCACACTTCTTGCATCACTCCTCTTGCATCACTCCCGTGTGGCACGGTCTACTGTGCCGGGGCGTGGCCGCAGTCATGAGATAATAAAGGGCAGCCGCTGTAATGGTGGCTGCCCTTTGTTGACGGGTTGATGAACGGGTTACTTGATTTCCTTAACCAGATAAATCATGGTGGGGAAGTGGTCGCTGTAACCGTTCAGGAAGATGCCAGCCGAGTAGGTGCGCAGGGGATAACCCTGGCGGTCGCCCTCGTTGCTGCGCAAGAACTTGCGGTTGAGCACCTCGGCACGCGAGAAGGTCAAGGTGGGCTTGTCCTTGCTGTCGTAGTTCTTCAAGAAGTAATCGGTGAAGATGATCTGGTCGAACAGGTTCCAGTTGCCCTTGTAACCC
>CACYAW010000020.1 GCA_902772455.1 uncultured Bacteroidales bacterium | reverse complement strand
AAAACTAAATCTCAAAATTTCAATGAACGCTCTGCCTCTGATGGGCAACTTTATATTAATTTTTAACCGTCCCAAAATTTTAATGGGACACTAGTGATTGAACATTATTAGCTATTTAGGAAATAATGAGTAATTTTGCGGCCAAATTAGAGAATGACAATATGATTAAGATTGATCCCAAGAGAAAATTGTGGCAGGAAGTACTGGCTTATCTCCTGCTTGTTATCGGTAGCTTGCTGTTCGCTGTCGGCGACGTGATGTTTGTGAACCCTTACTTGATGGCACCTGGTGGCACCTATGGTTTGTCTAACGTGTTTAACACCCTGTGGCCGTGGAAGATTTCGCTCTATGCCATCTGCATGGATATTCCTTTGCTTATCATCGGCACATGGATACTGGGGCCCAAGTTCGGTATCAAGACCATCGTCTCGACGGCTTTGATTTTCCTCTTCACTTTTGTGCTTGAGAGCTGGTGGGGTTACAACCCTGTCATTCATGATGGAGCGATTACCGCAACTGCCGATCCCTCGATGGTAAAATCGATGGTCGAGATTCCCCATCATGGTGGTTGGTTCCACCCCGACTATTTCCTGAATACGGTAGTTGCCGGTATAATTTATGGCGTCGCCATCGGTCTGATTTTCCGTTCTGGCGCTACCAGTGGCGGCTCGGATATCATTTCGATGATTCTGCACAAGTACACCAAGGTATCCCTTGGTACCCTCGTGATGATTGTTGATGGCATTATCACTTTGAGCACCCTGGTGGCCTTCGGCGACATTCGACTGCCGATTTACTCGATCATCATTATCTTCATCGAGGGCAAGGTGATTGACCTCGTTGTCGATGGTATGAAGACCTACAAGACGATGTTCATTATTACCGATGAGGCCGAGGCTGTGCGTGACTACATTATTAATGATATCAAGCGCGGCGGCACACTGATCACTGGCAGTGGCCTTTACAAAGGCACCGAGCGCAATATGCTCTATGTGACCTTGGACCGTTCCGACATGATCAAGCTGCGCTCAGTGCTCTATCACATTGACCCGCACGCGTTTGTCAACATCATGGAGAGTAGCGAGATTCTGGGTGAGGGCTTCCGTCGCCTGCCTCGGGAGTAACCAAACAATTGCGTTGCGTCTTAGTTGTTTTTTTCATCTTAACTCATGAAAAAGATTACAAAGACATTGCTGATGGTCCTGCTTGTGCTCGTTACGGCTACATCGTGTGGCAAAGATGAGCCTGACGGCAAGTGGGCTAAGATGAAATGGAAAGCGCCCGATGGCCTTGTCAAGTTGCAGGAAGGCGTCTATCAGGTTCCCTTGTCGGGAGGTTCTTTCACATTCATCTGCGAGAACTATGAGCCCTGGATTTCGTCAATCATCGAGACAGGACCTGATGTCTCACAGGAATATCTAGGACCCAACAGTTCTATCGAAGGTGAGTGGTGCAGCGTGAAATGCGAGAAAAAGTATGTGACCATCATCTTCAGTCCAGCGACTGAAGAAGAATCCCATGAGTTTGAGGCCGTTCTCACCGCTGGAGACGTCTTTTATAAACTTTATTTCGTTCAAAAGAACCTATTGTACTAAAAACTCCAAACCACTAAACGAGGGCGTGTCATAATTACGACTCGGTAATATAACCGTGCTAACGCACGGGAAATTCATCAAATTATTAAATTAAAATTAATATTTTATATATATTAATAGAAATTTTATAATTAATTTGAATAATTTCCCGCCCGCAGGGCGGTTATAATTCTAGCAGTTGAATTATGACACGGCACCGTTTATCTATATTGGGGATGGAGTGCGGTTAATCCTCGCCCTCGGCGACTTCACACTGGCACATCTCTTTGTATTCCAGCCACTCGGGATCTTCTTCAGCCTCAAATTCGAGGGGTAGGGCAGGAAGGGCTGTGAGTGATTCGTTGAATTTTCGCTGGAAGATGTGCAGGCTCCTGGTGTAAAACACCCAGTTGCGTTGATTGTCTCCTGTGTAAATGCCTGTGAGAATTGCAACGGGGTCTTGACGAAAACAGTCATTCAGCGCATCGGTGACTTCTTCCATCAATTTGCTGTCGGCATAGGTGGGTAGCAGTCGATCGTCACCATCATAATGCCATGTGACTTCAACACGGTAGCGGTAAAGCCCTGTCGCAATGATGTCATCCATCGAACGGCGCCCGGTAACCAAGATGAGATTTCCGTTCTCACCCTCGGCAGGAGCGGTCCACCAGTCGTCACTGATTCTTAGCTTAGCCATTGCCTATTAATTTGAACTAGAAGAAGGATAAACGAACTCGATTTGCTCATACTTCAATTGTCCGTCCTTACCCTGGGTGCGCTTGGCAAAAACATAGTATGTTGCGTCCACCTTGAGCTTGTCATTTCCATAGGAGCCTTTAGCTAAATCCTGACTGACTTTATTCAGATGGGCTTTGAATATGAGTAGAAAGTCTTCGTAGTTCTTAACGGCTTCAGCATCGGTCTCACGGAATTCCGAAGCGTCTCCGGTACTGTAGGACACAGGTTTATCATATATTCTTTCGTTGTCCTTGATCCAATTCTGGATATTAAACTGTACTTGTTGAGGTCCATCAAAAGAGAGAACTCCTGCTGAGATGGTGTAGGATACATACATGGGGTGTTCGGGATCCTCATGTGACTGGAATTCACATGACGAGATTACACCAGCAATCGTCAGGGTAAAGGATATCAGAAATATGATAGCACAAATTCTTTTCATAATGGTTAGAATGATTGTTTTGGAGCCACAAAATTATTCATTTTTACTCAAGAAACAAAATAATTTATAATTATTTTTGGTGCGAACATCGTTTGGCAGGAGATGTAAATGCTGTGAAAAGAGTATAAAAAACATCAAAAAGTCAGATTTTGAAGGAACTTTAGCTTGTTAATAACTTTTTTTCTGTAATTTTGCACGCTCAATATAACGTTCTTTGGTGTAAGGTGCATTTTTAAAAAATACATCTGATTACCGAAGAGGGTTTGAGCAAAAGCGAAATCTCAATTGATTGTTAAATGAATAAGACGTTATTGACGATTGTTACTCTGGGTTTATTGATCCTGTTCACCTCGGCCTATTATACAGCGCCTGCCGACAGCCGTATTGGTTTCAAGGCTCCTGCGCTCAAGCTGGGCAATAGTAACAATGATTTGTCACCATTACAGCAGCACCGGGGCAGCAATGTGCTCCTCACGTTCTGGTCTTCGGACGATCCTCAGTCACGACTGGAGAATATGAATTATGATCGTCTGTCAAGAAACAGTAAGGTCAACTACACTCATGTGTCGGTGAATATGGACCGTAGTATGAGCGTCTTCAACAATATCATCGTTCTGGACGAATTGGACCGTTCAGCACAGTTCTACTCTTCTATCGATGCACAGTATGATATCATTAAGGGATGGCGTTTGGAAGAAGGGTATCATTCTTTCCTGCTCGATAAGGAGGGTGTAATTATCGCCATTGATCCTGATGAAAAGACGTTGGCGCAATTGCATTGATTCATAGCATTTAAAGAATATCTAATCAGGGCTCTCAATCACCTCTGTAAGTGTGAGAGCCCTGATTGTATTTTAATGTTATTCTATTTACTGGTTCCTAGTAAACTGAGACTTGAAACACTTTGGCAGGGTGGGATGAACGAACCATCTGAAGAATTTGATTTTACTCATCAGGTACAGAATCGCTATTGTCAAGGCTGTGTACAGTAGGATAAATGGCATGGTTCGAGGCAGCGGGTAAGTTCTCACTAAAGGCACTACCGTGAATGCGAGGACATTAATATGGTACATATAGTAAAACATGCTGTCCTTGCCGATGGGCCTCAGCCACTTGTTGTCGCGTGTCAAGTTAAACACCAGTAGCGACATGGTGATGGAACCTGCCAGCACCATCGCTTTCTGGGGCAAGCCTCCAAAACCATAGTAGTCTGCTCCGCTCATCACATTTCCGCATTTGGGGTATAACCAGAAAAGTAAAGGCAGAACAACCAACACCACACCGGCATGCAGCTTGTTGTTGTGCCATAGGGAGGTATTGAAGGAGCCTTGCCTGTAATAGAAGCCCATCAGGAAGAATGGGTAGAAATTGAGCGTGCGTTGGATGGACAGGAATTTGCCCAGATGTGTCAAACCTATTAATAGTGAAATGACGACGGCAATGCCAAAATATAAAAGTGGTTGCTTCAGCAGCCGTTCGGGGGTATAGTAGAGCATGATGCGCCAGCAGATCAAGCTTAAAAGATACCAAAACACACCAAAGGGAAAATCCAATAATGGCATTAGGTAATTACCACTGATCATGTAGACCCAAAGGACTGCCAACAGATGGAATATGACCAATGTCAACATGATGTTACCGACGTTTTTCCACATCTCGACGGGACTTTGCTGGCTGGGGTGCTTGGTCAGGTAACCCGAAATAAGGATGAAGAGCGGCATGTGGAAGATATATATCAGCCCCATCACACCATGATTGATGATGTTGACATTGTCTAATCCGGTGATAATGTGGCCCATGACCACCAGAATGATTAAGAGGCCTTTTATTGTGTCTATTCGATTATCTCGTGCCATTAACAGTTGTTGTTATAAAATCATTTGCATGAGTGCAACGTCATGATAAGTTGTACCACGCTTTACCCATGACTCTATAACTCCCACTTGGCGGTAGCCATATTGCTCAAACAGATGAATGCACACTTCGTTGTCCGTCGCGATGAAGACATACAACTGCCGTAAGCCCAAATGATCGCGAGAGTAAACAGTGATTAGGTCTAGAGCTTGACGTCCCAAGCCCTTGCCGCGCATGTCTTTTTCGATGAACAGGCCCAGTTCTGCCCGATTGTTAAGCGGGTCGAAGTTGAGAAAATCAACGGTGCCTACAGGATGGTCATTTTCTGTCATGGCGATGATTAGCCTTAGTTGACGCTGGGCATAGATGTCACCGGTGTATTCCTGCAGGTAGTGCCACAAAGCCTCTCGTGAGTATGGGGCAACGGTATCGCTGACTACCCATAGGCTGGTGTCATTCTCCCAACGGTAGAGAATGTCCAGGTCGGTCGGCTCCAGGGCACGCAAGGTGACAATATCGTTACTCAATAATTGGCTCATGACATTTTGGGAGAGATGATGATGCCGTGACGGTCGGCAAAGATGTGAAATGCGAGGCGGTTGTTCCCGCCATGTTCCCTGATGTAGTCCACCACTTGGGCGCAAGTGTGGCAACCGTCATCAATGAGCACATTGCAGCAACCGGACGATGGGATGTCGGTCAGGTAATTACCGATGTTCGCGCGACGAGCTACATCGGCAGCATCAGTGCTGATGATAACCCACGGCCAGCTTTCGCTGACAGGCATCCCGCCCTTGGGAATCAAACGCTTAACGAGCCGTTTGGCCATTGCCAACCCTGCTCGAACAATGACTCCAAACTTGACAATGGGATAGAAGATGACGTTGAACCGCGGGAAATGCTTGCGGTAGAATATAAGCATCGCGTCATAGAAGATTCTGACGTAGCGCATCGAGTCTTTGTGGGTACTTTCGCCCTTGTAATGCACCATTGGGGTGGGGAGGAACCAGTTCTCATAGCCGGCTTTTACAATTCGGTAGCTCAGGTCGATGTCTTCACCATACATGAAGAAATCCTCATCAAAACCGCCCAACTGCTGCAATACGCTTGTGCGGCACAGCATGTAGGCCCCCGACAGGATATCGATGCATTGGGGTTCCAGATCGCTCAGGTAACGCAGGTGATACTTGGCGAACAACGGCGAGCGCGGGAACAGTTTAGACAGACCGAAGATTTTGCAAAACGAAACCCACGGTGTGGGGAAGGCGCGCTTGCTTTCGGGCAAAAACACGCCGTTGCCATCCATCATGCGGGCACCAATAGCACCGCATTTTGGGTGTGCTTTCATCCACTCAATGCCTTCTTGCAGGCATCGTGGTGTGATGATGGTGTCGGGATTGAGAATCAAGGTATATTCGCCGCGGGCTTGCATGATGGCTTGGTTGTTGGCGCGTGCAAAACCCACGTTTTCCTGGTTCTCGATGTAGATGACTTGAGCATGGCGTTCGCGCGAAAAAGCGATACTGTCGTCCCCTGACAGGTTGTCGACCACGATAATTTCGCCCTGCATTCCTTGCATGGCTTGCTCCACCGAGCGCAAAGTCTGCTCCAGCAGGTACTTTACACGGTAGTTAACGATGACAACACTCAGTTCCATGGGCTATCACAATTCCATTGATTGATGTTGGTGGGACAACGCAGCCCCCAATGCGGTACAGTAGCGGGCGTGCTCGGGAATATGGAAGCGAACGCCATACAGGTTCTCCATCATCGGGAAGATGGTTTGGCACTCGGGCAACAGGGTCAAGTTACCGATTAAAACATAGTCCTTGAAACCGCCATTCACTTGTGATAATACCGCACACGAGCCGATAGTCTCCAGAACCATGCAGATAAGCCCTTTGGCAATATCGTTCTCATTGGCGTTGCTGTTCAAGACTTTGCCGAACAGGGATGCCGTGGCATGCATGGGCAAGCCTTCGATATCTCCCTTGCTGATATCCTTGATCTGCAGATTGATACGGGAGAGGTCACCGTGTTTAGCCATTTCTATCACATCCTGGATATGGCTGTCTTTGAGCAACAGATGGGACAGGCCTTGCAAGGTGCCTCCGCCCATCGAGATACCGCCGATGTGGGAAATGTCGTCACCATCTACCCTTACCAGCGTGGTGCCGGTGCCCATAGATACAACGATAAGTTTTTGTAGGCCGCTGACAAAACGTGCTCCCAATCCGTCGGCATAAAACTCATCGACATGGGTTGTGGGAAGGCCATAGATAGGTGTGGTCACACCGCTAGCACCAACGCCAGTGAGCATGACGTGCTCCACCTCGTCGAGTGCGATATTGTTGTCATACAGGTATTTGCCAAATGCACCGAACAATGATGTGATCGGGTCATTGGCAGTGATGTTCATGGGTGACTTGATGTGGGTGCCGTTCTCGATCCCCACAATCTTGGTGGTGCTGCCACCCACGTCTATGCCGATTACTTGACTCATTGTATCCTAATTGATCTGCATTCTAAAGCCAAAAGACTAACCATTCTAATTCCATGCCGGGTCACTGGGCAAATTGAGCCACAAGCGGTAACGGCCTCCGAATCGGGACACGGCCTCTCGCCACTGTTCGTCATCGCCGTCACCCATGTAAAGGTCACAATCACCCTTGTCAAGGACAGCCCAGTCATGGCGGGCCAGCTCTTGTGCGATCTGTCCTTTGCCCCATCCGCTATAGCCCACGATGAATTTTACACGTCCCTCAACTGGGCCGCCTAGTTCAACGTATCGCTTGATAGCGTCAAAATCACCACCGAACCACACTCCGTCGCCTACGCTGATGGCATTGGGGACAACTTCGGGGCCTAGGGTGTGCATGTAGAACAGCATCTCGGTGCCGACAGGGCCTCCAAGGAACAGGGGAATCTCCTCCACGGTCTCAATTTCAGGCATGATGTCGCGCAGGTTATAACCCATATAATGATTGGTGACCACACCCATAGCGCCCTCTCCTTCATCAGGATCGACAATAAGCACCAGCGATCGCTTGAAGAAGAAATCACCCACAGTAGGCTTGGCCACCAGCAGCGAGCCTCGTGTGGGCTGTGGCTGGTCGTCGTTGAGGTGATAGATGTCCTGGTCCCAGTCATTCATGTTGCAAATGTAGTAAAAAAAATGTTACTGTCGTTGATTTGAAGTAAAAAAGGGGATACTGGGCCGATTATTTGGTGTCATGGCCCATAATTTGCATGTGGGTCTAATAAATCTCGTTTTTTCTCGTTCAATACTATAGAATTAAATACTGATAGCAAGCATGAAAGTGATGAAATTTGGAGGGACTTCGGTCGGTACGGTCGAGAGTCTTCTTAACCTTAGGGATATCGTTAATGCCGAGTCAAAACCTGTAATCGTTGTCGTCTCGGCAATGGGTGGCTTTACTAACCAACTGCTGGCTATGTGCGAGCAGGCGCAACAGCGTGACATTTCGTGCCTTGACACGCTCGAAGCGGCGCGGAAAAGGCACCACGATGCTGTTGATGGTGTGGTCATCGAGTCCATGCGTAAGCAGGTGCATGACACCATCGACCGCTTTATCGACGAGAGCCTTAAGCCTTATTATTTGGCACTGGCCACCAATCCCCACATGCCGGTTGATGAGATTGAGCGCGTGTGCGATGCCATCGTTGCTCATGGCGAGATTCTGTCGTCTGCCATTGTGGCAGGGATGTTCGAGGACGGCATTCCTCATCTGTCCCTCAATTTCATGAGAACCCTGCCTGATGCTGCTGGCCGGGTGCTCAACTGGGAAGAAACTGAGCGGCTTGTTAAGGAGGATTTTTCCCAGCTCGACGATGGCGTGCATGTGGTACAGGGTTTCATATCGCGTGACACGGAGTCGGGTGCCGTGACCAATCTAGGTCGTGGCGGTAGCGATTATACAGCAGCCATTCTGGCCGCCTTGCTCGATGCCGAGTCATTGGAGATATGGACCGATGTGGACGGATTCATGACTGCCGATCCACGCACCCATCCCGATGCCACTGTCATTCCGCAAATGACTTACGCTCAGGCACAAGAAATGTGTGATGCCGGTGCTAAGGTGATTTATCCTCCAACCATCGCTCCTGTAGCGATGAAGCACATCCCAGTCTGGGTCAAGAATACTTTCAACCTCAGTGCGCCAGGTACTGTGATTGTGGATGAATAAGGGTCAATAGACTTTTATAAAAGGAAGAACAACGATACGCCGATAACCGAAATCAAGGCACCAAGGATGCTTTTAGCGGTAATCGGCTGCTTGAATAACCACCATGCCGGCAGTATAATGATGATGGGAGTCAGTGCCATTAGTGTGCTGGCTATGCCGGCTGCGGTATACTGAACGGCGAGGAGTGACGCTCCCACGCCAACAAACGGCCCGAAAATCGTGGTTGCAACAGCAGCAATCATGCCTTTGCGGTCACGCACACCCTTGTGTAGAGGCGCAAAGCCTTCACGACATGCCATCAATAAGGTGAAGCCTATAGTTCCTGCAATGCAGCGGAAGAAATTGGCGTGGAATGGCAGCAGCCATTCTGCCATGTCGGACGTGAGCGAAGCCTCATAGTGGTTCATGCCTATCTTGCTCAATACCAGCCCAACACCTTGACAGATGGCGGCACCGATGGCAAACAGTACTCCTGCCAATGGCAATTTCAAAGACAATTTGTGGCCCTCGCCACGGCCCAGCACACTGATGGCGATGCCCGTCAGGGTGACGATCATGGCGATCATGGCCTGCGGACGTATTTCCTGGCCAAGCGTGATCCATGCGGTGATGGCAGCGGTGATAGGGGCAAGCGTCATGAACAACTGCCCGAACTTGGAACCGATAATGAGGTAGCACTGGAACAGGCAAAAGTCGCCGATGACATAGCCCACCACGCCTGAGAGCATCATCCACAGATAGGCCTGAGTGCTTCCATGCGCGGGCAGGGGAGAACCGCCAGTGAACCAAAACAGGATAAACGAGAAGCAGAGTGTGATGACCATGCGGATGAGGTTAAGCGTAAGGTTGCCCATGCGCTTGCTGCCAAATTCACTCAGCAGGGCCGTCGCTGTCCAGGAGAAGGCCACTCCAATCGAAATCAGTTCACCAATGTATTGCATGGGGCAAAGATAATACTTTTTTGTAGTTTAGTTTCGCTATTGCAAAACTATTCGTTATCTTTGCAGGTTGATGAGAGTTGTTACAACCCGTTGGATTTAGTCAATGGGTTGAATGGCAATATGTTAAATCGAAATAAACAATAAATAGATATATGAGCAAGAAAACTACTGGAAAGAAGAGCAACAGCCGCAGCATCACCCGCAAGATGTGGACGTGGTTTGCTATTTTCGTGACACTGCTGGTGTTGATGTTCGTGTTGATTTACAATGGCGTGATCGGTTACATGCCGGCCATTGACCAGTTAAAGAACCCTACAGATAAGTTCGCATCCACTATCTATAGTGCCGATGGTGTGGAGATGGGCCGCTATTACCGCAGCCGCAGCAACCGCATCTATGTGGACTTTGACGAGATTTCACCGCACTTGACACAAGCTCTGATCGCTACCGAGGACTCCCGCTTTGACGAGCACTCGGGAATCGATGTGCGGGCCATTGGACGTGCCATTGTCAAGCGCATCCTCATGGGTCAGAAGAGCGCTGGTGGTGGCAGTACAATCACCCAGCAGCTCGCCAAGCAGCTCTATTCGCCTGAGTCGCACAACATTTTTGAGCGTGCTCTCAAGAAACCCGTCGAATGGGTGATCGCCGTCAAGCTAGAACGCTATTACACAAAGGACGAGATTATCAAGATGTACTTTAACCAGTTTGACTTCTTGAACAATGCAGTGGGAATCAAGATGGCCTCAGAGGTCTATTTTGATAAGGACCCCAAGGACTTGAACATTCAGGAGGCCGCTACGCTGGTGGGCATGTGTAAGAACCCGTCATATTACAACCCTGTGCGTTACGGAGAGCGCACCCGTCAGCGCCGCAACGTGGTATTTGAGCAGATGGTTAAGGCTGGCTTCTTAAGCGAAGCCGAATGTGAGCAGCTAAAAACCTTGCCTCTCGTTATCAAGTTCAAGAAACTGGACCACAACGATGGACCGGCTCCTTACTTCCGTGAGGAATTGCGCCGTGTGATGATGGCTAAGAAACCCAACCGCAAGGATTACCCGTCATGGAATCAGCAGGCCTTCATCGACGACTCGGTGGCCTGGGCTGTGAATCCTCTGTTCGGCTGGTGCAACAAGAACACCAAGCCCGATGGATCACATTATGATATATATACCGATGGTTTGAAGATCTACACGACGATCGACTCTCGCATGCAGGACTATGCCGAGAAGGCCGTGCACAAGCACATGAGCAAGACTTTGCAGCCTGCCTTCCTGCGTGAGCGCGGTGGTACCAAGAATCCCTACACCAATAACAAGCAGGAGCTGTCTAGCGCTGGAAAGCAAGCGCTCATCAATGCTGCCATCCGTCACAGCGAGCGCTACCGTGTCTTGAAAAACCAGGGCTTGAGCGACGCTCAAATCATGGAAAACTTCAAGAAGCCGGTACAGATGCATCTGTTCAATTACGAGGGTGGTTTCGACGCACAGATGTCACCGCTTGATTCGTTGCTGTACACCAAGTCGTTCCTGCGTTGCGCCATGATGTCGATGGATCCTGTCACAGGCTTTGTCAAGGCCTATGTGGGAGGTCCCAACTTCCGCTTCTTCAAGTATGACATGGTATCGACTGGCCGTCGCCAGATTGGTTCGACCGTGAAACCCTTTGTCTATTCCCAGGCTATTGAGTTTGGCGGCCTAACGCCTTGCTCTACTCGTCCTGGTGGCGCTCCTAACATTATCTGGAACAACGAGGTTTACAATCCGGCCAACGAGGGTAGCGGTGGCGGAATGGACTTGCGCAACGCTCTGAAGTATTCTAAGAACTGGATTTCGGCAGGATTTATGCGTGGCACACGCGAGAACTGGATTGAGCGCAATGGCTATTACACCATGACGCCCGAAGAACTGGCCAAGTGGATGCACAGCTTTGGTATCACCAGTTACCTGGATCCCGTGCCCGCATTGAGCCTTGGCTCTTGCGAAGTCTCGTTGCGTGAGATGGTAGCGGCTTATTCGGCGTTTGCCAACGGCGGCATGCGCGTTGAACCCGTGTATGTGTCGCGCATCACCGACAACCGCGGTAACGTGTTGGCTGAGTTCACTGGCAGTCAGACCGAGATCATGAGTGAGGATACTTACCTCAAGATGTTGTCGATGCTTACCGAGGTTGTTGATGGTGGTACAGGTGCCAGGTTGCGTTACGCTTATGGCATCACGGCCGAAATGGGCGGTAAGACAGGTACCACCAACTTCCACAGCGATGGTTGGTTCATGGGCTTCACGCCCGAACTGGTGACCGGTGTTTGGGTAGGTGGTGAAGAACGTTACATCCACTTCAACAGCATGGCGATGGGACAGGGTGCCGAGGCGGCTCTTCCCATCTTGGGCTACTATATGAAGTGGATTTATGACGATAAGAAGTTGCCCTACAAGCAGAGCACTAAGTTTGAGTTCCCCAAGGGATTCAATGCCTGTGGTGACGAACTCAGCGGCTACTACGGCGGTGGTGGCGGTGGCTGGCACGGCGGCGGTGGCGGCGGTGGTGACACCGGCGATGGCGGCGGTGGCGGCAACGATGAAGCCACCGAAGGCCTCTTCGACTAAACAAACAATAAAGTCGAGCCAAACGGCTCGACTTTATTGTTTAATCAGATAACAGACCGTGCTTTGCTGGCTGTTTATAATGTACCTTAATCAGGATAAATGGTCTTCTGCGCAGCAGACAAAGTGTTCTTCATCAGCGAGCAGATGGTCATGGGGCCTACACCGCCGGGGACGGGGGTGATGTACTCGCACTTGGGAGCCACCTCGTCAAACTTCACGTCACCGTTCAGGCGGAAGCCTGTCTTGCTTTCGGGGTCGGCAACGCGGGTGGTACCCACATCAATAACGATGGCGCCATCCTTTACCATGTCGGCAGTGACGAAATTGGGGCGGCCAATAGCGGCAATGATGATGTCGGCCTCACGGCATTCTTCCTTGAGTGTTGCCGAGTGGCTGTGGCAAACGGTAACAGTGGCGTCACCGTGCTGTTTCTGGAGCATGAGCTGAGCCATGGGCTTGCCCACGATGTTGCTGCGGCCCAGCACCACACACTTCTTGCCTGAGGTTGGGATATTGTAGCGTTGCAACAGGGTAATAATGCCCAGAGGCGTTGCTGAGATGAAACTGGGCAGGCCTAACGCCATGCGGCCCGCATTCATCGGGTGGATACCGTCCACATCCTTGCGATAGTCGATGGTGTTGATGACATGTTGCTCATTGATGTGCTTGGGCAACGGCAGTTGAACGATAAATCCGTCAACGTCGGTATCTTCGTTCAAGTTGCGTATGCAGTCCAGCAATTGCTCCTCGGTAGCATCCTCGTCCATACGGATGAGTGACGATTTGAACCCGCATTTTTCACAGGCAATCACTTTATTCTTCACATAGGCCTCCGAGCCGCCATCGTGTCCCACGAGTACTGCGGCAAGGTGCGGGCGCTTCATGCCCGCTGCTATCATCTGATCAACCTCTGCCTTGATTTCTTCCTTGATGGCAGCGGCAGTCATTTTTCCGTCTATCAGTTTCATAATTAATGAGTTATCTTCTAATTTAGTAGTTCGTGCTCAAAATCAAGCCACAAAATTACCACAAAAAAACCAATTACCCTATCATTCCCCCCTCTTTTTTCCATCACAATCATCTCGTTTAGCATTTTTGATTCGCCCGTTTTGTCCCGTATTGCAAGCCTTTGGCTCGCATTTGGGATTGTTGGCGACGGTTCTGTTTTGCCGCCCAGTCTCGTATTGCGGGCCTGTGGCTCGCACCCGAGTGCCGCCTCACACGGGATCGACATCGTAGTAGAGGCGGACCGACTTCATGCGGGCGTCGGCGGCAATCATGCGCTCATACAAGTCGCGCAGTATATTCTTGACCTTAACCATCGAGGCCGCGGTTTCCATCTTGAGTGTCACTTGACGGATGTAGAGATTCTGCACCCTGGCCACAAGTGGTGCCATCGGACCCAGCACGCGTGCGCCGAACACTTGCCGCAACAGGCCGCTGTAACGCACGGCGAGTTCGCCAACGGTGGCGTCATCGCGATGTTTGAGATAGATGTTGATGACCTTAGTGAATGGGGGATATCCAAATTGCTGACGGTCGGCGAGCTCATGTTGGTAAAAGCCTTCATAGTCATGGGCTTGCACATATTTGATGACATCGTGATCGGGCTGGCTTGTCTGGATAATGACCTGTCCTTGTTTGTGGGCGCGGCCTGCACGTCCCGACACTTGCTCCAGCATGTCAAAGGCGCGCTCGTGGCTGCGGAAGTCAGGAAAATTGATCATTGTGTCAGCATTCAGAATGCCCACGATGCTCACGGCGTCAAAGTCCAGGCCTTTGGTCACCATCTGTGTGCCCACCAGTATGTTGGTGCGGTGCTGTGAGAACTCGTCAATGATGCGGTCATAGCTGTTCTTGTTGCGCGTCGTGTCCAGGTCCATGCGGGAAATCTTCTCTCCTGGGAACAGGGCATCGATATCGTCCTCGATGCGTTCAGTGCCGTAGCCGATGATTTCAAGGCCAGGCAGTTGGCACGCTGGGCACAGGTCGGGCAGGGGAATGGTGTAACCGCAATAGTGGCACACCAGACTGTTGCTGTGCTTGTGGTAGGTGAGTGACACGTCGCAGTTCTCGCACTTGGGCACCGTGCCGCACTCTTTGCACCTCACCATGGGTGAATAACCGCGCCGGTTTTGGAACAGGATGACTTGTTCTCCGTTTTTTAATGCCTTGCGGCAGTTGGCAATGAGTTCATTGCTAAACATGCCTTGCATCTCGCGGCGCTTGCGGGCATCCATGGTGTCGATGACTTTGACATCAGGCATTTGGATGTCTCCATAGCGTGTCAACAGTTTCACCAGTCCATATTTTCCTGCAAGTGCGTTATGATAGACTTCGATGGCGGGTGTGGCCGAGCCTAATACTGTTTTGGCTCCATGCATTTGGGCCAAGACGAGCGCTGCATTCCGTCCGTTGTAGCGTGGAGCAGGGTCCTGTTGCTTGTAGCTGCTGTCGTGCTCCTCGTCAACGATGACGAGGCCCAGGTTGGAGTAGGGGAGAAATACCGACGAACGGACACCGATGACGACACATGGCTCATTCGAGTCCAACAGGCGTTTCCAGATGTCCACACGCTCGTTATCGCTGAATTTGGAATGGTAGATGAGCAATTTGTCACCAAAGACACGACGCAGTCTGCGCGTCAGTTGGGTCGTCAGTGCAATCTCGGGCACGAGATACAGCACCTGTTTGCCCAGCTTTAATGCGTCGGTGATGAGGTGCATATACACCGATGTCTTGCCGCTGCTGGTCACGCCATGCAGCAGGGTAATGGCATGCTGGCGCATGGACTGGTGGATCTCTTTATATGCCCTCTCTTGTTCTTCACTCAATGTTGGCGGCTCCTCCAACACGCTGCCCAGGTCGGCAAAACGGTTGATTTCCTTTTTATAGATCTCAAACATGCCGCGCTTCACTGCTTCATGAAGCACTGCGCCGCTGACACCGGAGCGCTTGAGCAGGTTTTCTTTGCTCACTTCCCGCAAGTCTCCGCCTTGCAGCCAGCGCGATAGGTCAAGGTAGGCAAGCAACAGGGTTTCTTGCTTGGGGGCTCGTTTTAGCTGGTCAAAGTATTGATGTAGGGTTTGCTCGTCATCGCGTGGGATAACGAGACGAACGCAGGGCTCGGTTTTGGGCCGGTAGTTGTCAACCACTCGCTCACTCACGTGCAGTGCTCCCATGTCCAACAAGTGGCTGACGTTTCGCTCTATGGTCTTGAAACCCGTCGCGCGGGCGATTTCAGCAATCTGGACGCGTCCACGTTGGGCAGTGAAATCAAGGATTACCCGTTCGCGGTCACTCAACTGGCCGGGTTCGACCTCCTCAAAATCGGGGTTAATGCCGATCGTGGTTTCGCTTTCCACCTTTAGACCAGAGGGTACAGCGGCCTTATAGACCTCTCCCATCGAGCAAAGGTAATAATCGGCTATCCATTGCCAAAAGTCCAATTGTGGATGACGCACAATGGGTTTGTCGTCTAGGGTGCCCAAAATTTCCTTTACGTCATAACCTTTGGGCTCCATGTCATGCAAAGTGACAACGATGGCCGTGAAGATTTTCTTGCGCCCAAACGGTACGAGCACACGCATTCCTATAGATAGCTGCATCCCCTCTGGAATGCGGTAAGTATAGGTGCCGGGAAGGGCCAAAGGGAGCAGTGTTTCGGCAAATTTGGGCATATTTTTGATGAAATTTAAACGATTACTTTAAGATTAAGAATTATTTACAATGATAATCAATAAATAACGTATAAATTACTATATCAACTTGTCAAATTATAACAACTAAAATTAGACAAAATCATTACTTTAAAAATAGGTATATAATTTAATGAATATCAATCTATTTATTGAGATATGATTGATATATGCCGTTTTCTTTCACAGCAGTGGCTGTCCAGCTGACTTCGGGAGGCAGTTTCTGGTCAATGCCACCGCTAAGCAGCTGCACGCCACGGTCAGTGAATCGTTCCACAAAATGGTCGCCCAGGTCGATGGCATTCTCGCGTCCCACGGCCTCGGCGGTGCCAATGACATTGGTGGCTACCACGTGGGCTCCGCACGACAGGGCCTCGATGACTACGAGCGGTAGCCCTTCAAGGCTGCTGGGCAGCACAAGCAGGTCAACGCAGTTAAGCAGCTCGGGGATCTCTTCGGGCGGCACCTTGCCGGTGAAGTGGCATTTCACACCCTTTTCAGCCATCAGGTGACGGGTTTCGTCGAGTTGAATGCCGTCACCTATAGCCCAGAATGTCAGTTCCTTGCCATATTTTTCCTCAAGCATTTTATAGATATCGGGCAGCAATGTCACATTCTTTACGGGCTCAAATCGTCCTACAAAGGCCACCACCTTCTTGCCATCGTTCACGCCATATTCTTTGCGTAGTTGTGTGCGCAGTTCTTCATCATAGCGACGGAACTGGGCACTGGCACCATTGAGCAAAACGTCGGCAGGGAAGCCGTCGGTTAACTCGACATGCGCTTTGTCGAGCAGTCCCTGGCTGACAAAGAAGTTACAAGTGGCTCCATGCAGGAGCTTGATGGTCAGTTCTTTGATCATCGGGTCACGGGGTGGGTCTGTATAGATGCTTGCGCCGTGCCAGGTGATAAAGCAGGGAATGTGTAAGTGTTTGCCTGCAAATACTGCTGCGTGACCCATGATGCGGTCATGAGCGCTCACCAGGTCGTGACCCCGCATCTCCCAGCCCAGGCGATGAAGGCGGCGCAGCAGTGCGCGTGGCGGTTTGTGAAACAGGCGGTGCATGAGGGCGTCGCTCCAGCGGCGTCGGAACCATGTGACGTGTATTTTCACGCCGTCGGCTAGGATTTCGTCGGGCCGATAAGCCACGCGACGCGTGTGGCGAACAAGACGCATGAGCCATCCGTCATAGACTTGCAACATGTGTACATCTATCTTGTAGTCAGCTACTTGCTGCAAGTGCTTTACACGGTTGATCACAGCGTTGAAAACGCCTAGCCTCCGGTTGATGTCCCCCTCAAATAAAACTGCTATCTGTTTCATGACAAATCCTTGTTTTTAACCTAGCAAATTTACACAAGTTTCGCCAACTGTGCAAGATGTTGACCGCTTTTCGTCACAAAATGATAAGAAAAGAGGCCAAACCATTGGCTTGACCTCTTTCATTGAGTAGCGGGAGCCAGACTCGAACTGACGACCTTTGGGTTATGAGCCCAACGAGCTGCCACTGCTCCATCCCGCAATTTGCGACTGCAAAAGTAGTACTATTTTTTGACTTGACAAGCGTTGATGACCAAAAAATGTGTTTTTTAACATAATTTTACCAATATAGGTAGGTGCTATCGGTGGCTTGTCAAAGGCCTCAAAAAGTGAGAAAAAGAAACCGCCAAAGCACTAAGTGTTTGATGAATAGAAACTTAGCGCCTTGGCGGCTTGGTTCGATGCTATCCAGCCGTGGAATTATTGTTTACAGGCCGATTTTCTTGAAGAAATCGTTACCCTTGTTGTCCACAAGGATAAATGCGGGGAAGTCCACGACGCGGATTTTCCACACGGCTTCCATGCCCAGTTCGGGATATTCCACACACTCAATGCTCTTGATGCTCTCCTGCGACAGGATGGCTGCGGGGCCGCCGATGCTTCCCAGATAGAAACCACCGTGCTTCTTGCAGGCATCGGTCACTTCCTGGCTGCGGTTACCCTTGGCGATCATGACCATGCTGCCGCCCTGGCTCTGGAACAGGTCCACATAGGGATCCATGCGGTTAGCGGTCGTCGGGCCCATCGATCCGCAAGGCATGCCCTTAGGCGTCTTGGCGGGGCCGGCATACAGCACGGGATGGTTCTTGATGTACTCAGGAATGCCTTCGCCGCGGTCATAGCGCTCTTTCCACTTGGCGTGGGCGATGTCGCGGCCCACAATGATGGTGCCGCTCAGCGACACGCGGGTCGATACGGGATACTTGTCGAGGATAGCCAGGGTCTCGCTCATGGGGCGGTCCAGGTCAATCTTGATGCCGCCGCCTTCGCCGGCTTGGCGCAACTCTTCGGGAATCAGCTCGGTAGGATTATCATCGAGTTTCTCGATCCATACGCCGTCTTTGTTGATTTTTGCCTTGATGTTGCGGTCGGCGCTGCAGCTCACGCCCAGGCCGATGGGGCACGATGCTCCATGGCGGGGCAAGCGAACGATGCGCACATCGTGAGCCATGTATTTGCCGCCAAACTGGGCGCCCAAGCCGATTTTGTAAGCCTCTTCGAGTACTTGTTTCTCCAGTTCCACGTCGCGGAAGGCGCGTCCGGTCTCATCGCCGGTGGTGGGAAGATTGTCGTAGTAATGGGTCGAGGCCAGCTTAACCGTCAACAGGTTCTTCTCGGCACTGGTACCGCCAATGACAAAGGCGATATGGTAGGGCGGGCAAGCAGCCGTACCCAGGGTGCGCATCTTTTCTACCAGGAAGGGCACCAGTGTGCCGGGATTAAGAACGGCTTTGGTCATCTGGTACAGATAAGTCTTGTTGGCGCTACCGCCACCCTTGGTCACGCAAAGGAAGTGGTATTCCATGCCCTCGGCACACTCCAGGTCGATCTGGGCGGGCAGGTTGCAGCGGGTGTTCACCTCCTCATACATGCTCAGGGGAGCATTCTGCGAGTAGCGCAGGTTCTCCTGGGTGTAAGTGTTATAGACGCCGCGGGCAAGGGCTTCCTCGTCACAGAATCCCGTCCATACCTGCTGGCCTTTCTCGCCGTGGATAATGGCAGTGCCGGTGTCCTGGCACAGGGGCAGTTGGCCCTTGGCTGCGACCTCGGCATTGCGCAGGAAGGTCAGCGCCACATACTTGTCGTTGTCGCTGGCTTCGGGGTCGCGCAGGATTTTGGCAACCTGCTCGTTGTGGGAGCGGCGCAGCAGGAAGTTCACGTCACGGAAGGCCTGTTGGGCAAGCATCGTCAATGCCTCGGGCTCAATCTTGAGGATGGGCTTGCCTTCAAACTCACCCACCGACACATAGTCGCTGGTCAGTTTGTAGTATTCGGTTTTGTCTTCACCCAGCTGAAACATGGGTGCATAGCGGAATTCGGGATTGTTTGCCATATAAAAAAACGGTTTTAAAAATTATTGAGTTTTAATTGGATTCTTTCAATTGCGCCACAAAATTAGCGATTTTTCTTTACATATCAAAACCCAGACGCTTGAAGTCGTCGGGGAGGGGAGCGGTGATGTCAATTTCCTTGCCGCTCACCGGATGGGTGAATCGGATGCGGTGGGCCTGTAACGAGATGCCGCCGTCAGGGTTGCTGCGCGGCGCGCCATACTTCAGGTCTCCCTTGATGGGGCATCCTATGGCCGACAGTTGGGCGCGTATCTGGTGTTTGCGTCCGGTAATCAGGTCCACTTCCAGCAGCCAATAACGCTGGCTGGCAGCAATAACGCGGTAGTTGAGCACGGCCTTTTGGTGACCCTCGCGCGGCACGATGCTAACGCGGGTCTTGTTGCCCTGTTCAACGCTTTTGAGGTAATGGGTGAGCGTGTCCTCCTGTTTGGGAGGGCAGTTGCCGACAACAGCCCAATAGGTCTTGTGTACCTCTCCTTTCCTGAAGAGCTCGTTCATTCTCGACAGTCCTTTGCTGGTCTTGGCCATGACCACCAGGCCGCACGTGGGGCGGTCGATGCGGTGCGTCACGCCCAGGAACACATTGCCTGGCTTGTCATATTTCTCTTTGATCCACGCTTTCACCGTGTCGATGAGTGTGGGGTCACCGGTGCGGTCGCCCTGCACCAGTTCGCCAGCGCTCTTGTTGACGATGATGATGTGGTTGTCGTCATAGATTACTTCCATTCTCTTTTATCCGTGATAAACGGCCATTAATGGCTTGGTGTGCAAAGGTACTGATTTTTCTGTTAAACATCAAACGGCAAATGAACAAATAAATGATTTTGGGCAGTCTTGAGCCTTTGTCAGGAATTGCCGCAAGTTTGGCGCGAAAAGCCATTGTTTTCGGTTAGAGGCCCTGCCGATATGTTAAAAAACTGCCGGATTATATCTAAATCACTGTAAATTAGCGAATTATAAAAATAGGCCGATTTTATTTAGCTAGTTTGTTGAAAATGAGCCATTTATTGGCTTTTTGATAGCATTTTGGCAAAAAAAATCAAAAACTTTTTGACAGAATTATATGGAATTGAAAAAAATGCGCTAAATTTGCAAGCCTTTCTTTTATAAAAGATGTGGTGTTAAGAAACTAAAAAGTAAATACCCAATCTAAGTTGAGATTGTGAAAAACTGTTTTCATGAAGCCTAGAGATGATATTTTCAAGAATCAGGCAGATTGGAGGCAATAGTTTTGAGGCCATATTTATGAATAGAGGACAGGTAATGTAACGACAATTATTAAATTAAATAATTAACAAACAATTAAACTAAATTTTATGAGTCTAAAACATTTACTCTTGTTCCTTGTCATGGCACTTGCCTCGCTGGGCGTTGCGGCCCAGGTGAGTGGCACGGTGTTAGACGAGAACAATGAACCGGTCATCGGTGCATCTGTCGTTCAGCAGAATAATCCCAAGAACGGCGTCGCTACCGATATTGACGGTCATTTTACCTTGAATGTGCCATCAGGCACTAAGATTAAGATCACCTATGTGGGTTATGAAGATGAGGTAGTTTCGGCCAAGTCTGGCATGACCATCGTCTTGAAGCCCAAAGGTGAGGTGCTCAGCGAGGTCGTTGTCACTGGTTATCAGAAAGTGGACAAACGACTCTTTACCGGTGCAACCCAAAGTGTAGACGCCGAGAAAGCCAAGCTCTCCGGTGTTGCCGACGTCAGCCGTGGTCTTGAAGGCCGCGTCTCGGGTGTACAGGTGCAGAACGTGTCGGGTACTTTCGGTACAGCCCCCAAGATCCGTGTGCGTGGTGCTACCTCTATCTACGGTAGCTCCAAGCCCCTGTGGGTTGTGGACGGCGTTGTGCTCGAGGATAACGTGGAGATCAGTGCCGATGAGCTCTCGTCGGGTGATGCCAACACGCTGATTGCCTCGGCTGTCGCTGGTCTTAATGCCGACGATATCGAGAGCTACCAGATCCTTAAGGATGGTTCGGCAACCTCGATCTACGGTGCTAAGGCTAACGCCGGTGTGATCGTTATCACGACCAAGACCGGTCGTAAAGGCTCGAGCTCTATTAACTATACCGGTGAGTTCACCTATCGTCTCAAGCCCAGCTACCGCGACTTCAACATCTGTACCTCTCAGGAGCAGATGAGTATCTTGCGCGAGATGGAGCAGAAGGGTTGGCTCGAATATGCCAGCTTGGTGAACAGCAGCACTTCGGGTATCTATGGTCAGATGTACAACCTCATCAACACCTATGACCCCGAGACTGGCACTTATGCTCTGGAAAACACCCCCGCCGCTCGCAACGAGTTCTTGCGCGAGGCCGAATTCCGCAACACTAACTGGTTTAACGAGTTGTTCAACGACAACATCATGCAGAACCACTCGGTAAGCATTTCGGGTGGTACCGAGAAGGGTTCGTTCTACACCTCGGCATCAGTCATGCTCGATCCGGGATGGTACAAGAGCAGCCGCGTTGAGCGTTACACCTTCAACGCTAATGCAATCTATAATCTCACCGACAAACTCAAAATCAAGATCCTCAATAGCGACAGCTTCCGTGACCAGAAGGCTCCCGGTACCTTGAGCCAGAATGTGGACGTCGTTTTCGGTGAGGTAAGGCGTGACTTCGATATCAACCCTTACAGCTTTGCTTTGAATACGGCCCGTACCGTATCGCCTGAGATGCGCTACAACCGCAACTTTACCTCGTTCAATATCTTTGACGAGTTGGAGCAGAACACCATCGACTTGAATGTGACCGACCTGAAGTTCCAGGGCGAGCTCAATTACAAGCCCATCGTTAAGCAGGACCAGACCCTCGAGTTCGGTATCCTGGGTTCGATGCGTGTCGTTAACTCCGAGCAGAACCACTATGTGATGGACAACAGTAACATGGCCAACGCCTATCGTGCTGGTATCGATCCCGAGAACTCCATCATCCGCTCGCAGAACTCTTATCTGTATAATGACCCTGATCTCAAGAACAGCCTTCCCGAGACTATCCTTGACAAGGGTGGTATCCTGTTCTATGAGAAAAACCAGAGCAAGACCTTCTCGTTCCGTGCAACGGGTCAATATATGAAGGACTTCAACAACGGTAATCACATCCTCGCCCTGTTCGCCGGTATGGAGGCTGTACGCTTGGATCGTTTCCGTGAAGAATTCAATGCTTGGGGCGTAGTTTATGCTAATGGTTATCTTCCTTACACCAACTACAAGCTCTTCAAGCAGATTCAGGAAGAGAATGGTAACTACTACGGCATCGGTGAATACCACCGCCGTGACATGGCTTATTTTGCCAACCTCAACTATGCCCTCTTGGGACGTTACATCCTCAATGGCACTATCCGTTATGAAGGTTCTAACCAGATGGGCCGCACCTCGCAGAACCGTTGGCTCCCCACTTGGAACGTGTCGGCTGCTTGGAACGCCAGCGACGAGCCCTTCTTCCAGAACATGGGCCTGTATCAGAAAGGCGCCCTTTCCTATGCTAAGCTGCGCTTGAGCTACTCGCTGACCGCCGAGAGTGGTCCTATGACCTTGGGTCATGCCGAGGCTCTGTATTATCCCACCCTGCGTTGGCGTCAGGAGCACAACATTCACGAGATGGCTCTCTATCTGAGCGGTCTGGGTAACAGCGACCTGACCTACGAGAAAAAGAACGAGTTTGACCTTGGTGTTGACTTAGGTTTCCTGTGGAACCGCATCAACTTTGTGTTTGACTGGTTCGTCCGCAACAACTTCGACCTGATTGGCCGCATCCGCACTCAGGGTGTCGGTGGTGAGACCGAGAAGTTTGGTAACGTGGCCGAGATGAAGTCGCATGGTGTTGAGTTTACCATCACTTCACACAATATTCAGCCCAAAAAACCCGGTGGTTTTGGTTGGACAACCGACTTGACTTTCTCTTATGCTACGACCAAGATCACTAAGCTGCACGCTCGTTCGCGTGTCATCGATCTGGTTGTCGGTACCGGTTTCGCATTGGAGGGCTATCCCCACCGTGCTATCTTCTCAATTCCTTTTGCAGGTCTTGACGAGCATGGTCTGCCCCTTATCGTTGACGAGAACGGTGAGATCTCCAGCACGGGTCTGAACTTCCAGGAGACCGAGAAGCTCGACTTCCTCAAGTATGAGGGCGCCGTCGATCCTACCATCACTGGTGGTTTTGGTAACACCTTTGATTTCAAGGGCTTCCACCTGAATGTGTTTATGACTTATGCATTTGGCAACAAGTTGCGTCTTGATCCCACCTTCAGCTCGGGTTACAGTGACCTTAAGTCGTTTGGTAAGGACTTCAAGAACCGTTGGGTTCTCCCCGGTGACGAGGCATTTACCGATGTTCCCGCTATCGCATCACGCCGTCAGGTGAAGGACAACTATTATCTGGGTATGGCTTACAATGCCTACAACTACAGTACCGCACGCATCGCTGATGGTGGTTTCGTCCGCCTGAAAGAGATTTCTCTCACCTACGATGTGCCCAAGTCGTTCATTTCGCACCTGCGTCTGAGTAACGCTTCTCTCAAGTTGGCTGCTACCAACATCTGCCTGATCTATGCCGACAAGAAACTCAACGGACAGGATCCTGAGTTCTACAACAGTGGTGGTGTGGCTTCGCCCAACCCCAAGCAGTTTACCCTCACCGTACGTCTGGGTATGTAATTTGAGGAAGATGTTTCACATTATATATAATATATAATAACGATTCAAGATTATGAAACTACGATATAAGATATTAATGATTGCTGTGGCGCTGGTCGGCTTGAGCTCTTGCAAAGATTTCTTGGAGACCATTCCCGATACCCGCGTCTATCTGCAGAACCTTGATCAGCTCGAACAACTGCTTGTCAGCGGTTATATGTCTAACAGCTACACTGTGGTGGGCGAGATGTCAAGTGATAATGTGGATGACTTGAATGCTCCCAGTTCAACGGGTGCCCGTTTTAACTATTCACCTGCTTCCAGGTATCACGAGCAGCTCTACAGATGGGAGGACGTGACCCTTGATATCAGTGATGAAGATTCACCCTCTGGAATTTGGCAGGGTTGCTACTCGGCTATCGCTGTAGCTAACGCGGTGATTGAAGTAGCCGATGAAATGGAAAGAACTGGCGAAATCGAAGGCCAGCCTATGACTCCCAGAGACAAGGCCCGCTTGGCTGCTATCCAGGGTGAGGCTCACATGATCCGTGCCTATCACCATTACATCCTGGCCCAAGTCTTCTGTATGCCTTATCGTGGACCCGAACTCAGCAAGAATGAGTTAGGTATTCCTTATGCTACCGAGGTCGAGACCCGTCTCAATCCCAAGTATGAGCGTGGTACCCTCGAGGAGACCTACCAGAATATTGAGAATGACCTTCAGATCGGTCTCGCTAAGGTGAGCGACGATTTCTACGATGTGCCCAAGTATCACTTCAATGTGGCAGCTACCAATGCATTCGCAGCTCGTTTCTATCTCGCCAAGCGTGAGTATGACAAGGTTGTGAAGTATGCAACTGCGTCATTCAAGGGTAATGACCCCGCTACCATGCGTAACGATTTCTGGGATCTGTCTGAGGAATTTTATGATTGGGATGAGGGTGCACGCTACTACACCAGCGTTGAGCGTCCTGGCAACTTTATGTTGTTTGACACCTATTGCACTTATCTGCGCGACTATGGCTACCGTTTCTGGACGGCTCGTGATGGTGCTGCGGCAACTGTCCTTGGCACTGGTCCCTCTTGGACAAGCGAGGCTATGATACCTGCCTTCCGCTATTGCCTTGGCGGTAGTGATAACTACGGTTATGTGCTCTATTGCAACTGCTGGGAGCAGTTTGAGTACACCGACAAGATTGCTGGTATCGGTTATGTCCACATGGTGCGTAATGAGTTCACCAGCCAGGAAACTCTGCTGTTCCGTGCCGAGGCTAACCTCTTCCTGGGTAACATCGACGCCGCATTCGAGGATTTGTATCTGTGGAACCATGAGCACCTGATGCAAGGCGACATGAGCGAGAACAACCGCTCGATGAAGGAGCTCGAGAAAGATATGATCGTCAACTTCTATAAGCGTTCCGATATCGGTGGCATTAACAAGAAGTTCCATATCGACGAGGTATGCCCGAGCGATAAGTATCATCTGACCAGCGACATTGAGCCTTATTTGCAGTGTGTGCAGCACTTCCGCCGCATCCAGACTGTACATGAGGGACAGCGTTGGTTCGACATCAAGCGTTACGGTCTTGAGGTTACTCACTTGTGGGGTAAAGACGATAAGGTGGTTCTTAAATCCTGTGATAAGCGTTATGCTATCCAGATTCCTGCCGAGGTAATTGGCGCTGGTTTGCAGCCTAATCCCCGTGACAATTGATCGCTATGACGTTCAATGACAATGATGGACATAAAAAAGAATAATTCACTCTAATTATGTATATCGCAATGAAAAAGATTCAATATATAGTTTCAGCATTGCTGGTGGTAGCTGTTGCAGCCATGTCACTATCGTCATGCAGCAGTGAGAAGCTGGGCCCGACAATCTTCCCGCCCACCGAGGATGAGCTTGATCCCACAGCCACAACCTACCAGCTTGACAAGTTCCTGCAGCAGGAATTCCTTAAAAAGTATAACTTGCTATTCCTGTATAAGATGCCGGATATCAGTGCCAATATGAACTACAACTTGGTACCGGCCAGATATCAGAATGCTCTTGATCTTGCCGTGACCTGTAAGTACATGTGGTACGATGCTTATGTGGCACTGGCTGGTGAGGAATTCCTCAAGGCTTATGGCCCCCGCATTATCCTGCTCGTGGGTTCACAGGCTATTAGCTCTTCAACGCATGAACCTGTCGATGGTCTTACCGAGGGTGGCGTGAAAATCACGCTGTACAACGTGAACAGCATGGACGCTACCAATGTTGATAAGATGAATGAGAACTACTTCCACACGATGCACCGCGAGTTCGCTACCATGCTGCGTCAGAACAAGACCTATCCCACCGAGTTCAATACCATCTCGGTAGGTCACTATGTTCCCAGTGAATGGAGAGAGCGTGGCGATGAGATCAACTCCGAGGGTTTTGTCAGCCGCTATGCATCAAGTGAAAACAGCGTCGATTTTGCCGAGACGATTGCTTGCTACATCGTCTTCACCGATGCTCAATGGGAAGAGATGCTTGGCTATGCCTCATGTGGCTGGCACAAGGACAAGAACCAGTATTGCCGCTACTACAAGTATCCCGGCAATGACATGAGCAAGGAACCCCAGTATATCCCTCACACCGAGGCTGATGAGAAGAAGATCTCTGTTGTTCGCGATGCCGACGGTTTCATCATTCAGCGCTATATCTATGATCAGAAAAACCGTATCCGCGAAATCGTCTATGATGTCGAGGATGAGGATGGTATCGATGGCGTAGCTGCTATTGAGCAGAAAGTGGCCATCGCACGTCAGTGGTTCCGTGAGGCGTGGGGCATCGACCTTGACGCTCTGCGTGAAGAGGTCAGGACACGTCAGGATGCTTACAACATTGAGTCGCTCCGCGAGCTTGTCTATGGCATCCAGTAATGTTTCACTTATCTATTAAACATGAAGATCAGAAAATGAAAAAGTTTTTAAATATTTCATTATTGGCGCTTGTTGCCCTCACATCGTTCTCGCTGACTTCCTGCTTGCACGAGATGGATGAGGTTTTCGATGAGGATGCTGTAATCCGCATGGACAAAGCCATGGCAGAATATGAAGACATCCTCACCAGCAACGGCGGCAAGTGGCTGTTAGAGTATTATTCTAACACGAGCGAACCTGGATATAACTATGTATTGACTTTCGATAAGGATGGTACTGTGGTTATGTCAGGACACAACAAGTGGATCCAGTACATCAAGACCAAGACTTGGACCTCGGCATTTGGTAGCATGAGATCCATGTGGGATGTGATTGGTGACAACGGCCTCGTGTTGACGTTCAACTCCTATAACGATTATTTCCATCTCTTCTCGACTCCCGAAGCCGTGCCCACCCAGGGCGGTACCATGACCCAGGGCGGTGAAAGTACCGCAGGCTATGGTCACGAGGGTGATTATGAGTTCAACCTGATGAAATATTCGGGCGACACCATCTACCTCACTGGCAAGAAGTATAACTTGCACATGATCATGACTCGTCTGGATCCCTCAACCGACGATGAAGCCTATCTGAGCAAGGTCGCTTCTTACAACTCCAGCATGTTCCCTGCCAAGATGAATAATGTTTACATCGTTTTGCCCGACGGCAAGCGTTGGATTGTGGAAAGTGGTGCTTCCGGTTACATGAGGATTTACCCCGAGGGTGAAGACAGGGTCACCACTTCGGAATACCACAACTTCATTATCACCGACTACGGTATGTCTTTCAGGGATCCTCTGGTTCTCGAAGGAAACACTCCGGGTGAGACCTACAGAATTCAGCGTTTTGTGCGTCAAGCCGATGGCACCGCCTTGTGTGTTGAGGATAACAAGACGCTCATCACTGCCGACCCCTTGACTGACTGTATTGGCTTGTATTCGTGGAACTGCTCAAGTCCTAAGAAGGAGTTTGCCGGTGTCTTCCAGACTCTGCAAACAAAGATTTCTTCCGAGGCCTCCAAGAAGGCTGGTACAACATTGAAGAGTGCCCAGATCAGCTATATCGACAGCTTGCAGACTTATGCTTTGACTCTGTTCTTCTCGAAGCAGAGCAGCAACTTCCCTGCACGTTATCTGTTCACGTTGACAAAGTCAAGTGATACTCAGATGAAGATGTCGTTTACTGGAACATCAGATTACGGTAGTATTTATCAGGATTTCTGTCCGACTATCCAAGAGTTGATCGACACTATGAATGCTACATCATTTACACTGAGTTCATCATCGCTGCTCTCGCCTGAAACAATCACAATGACTGATAGTAGCAATCCAGAGAATAATATCATCTGGAAGATTACGCTTAATCCAACATAATCTATCAATCGCACCGCCAGGGCATGTCCTTGTCAATCAAGGGCGTGCCCATGGTGGTGAGTAAAAGAAATCAATTTTATTTATTAACATAATCAATGAACATTTGTATGAAAAAGTTCTTACTTTTTGCCGCTGCAGCTCTGATGGTTGCATCAGCCAGCGCACAACTTAAGAGGGCTCCTATTGTTCGTAGCAAGAAAGCCATTAACAAAGAAATGCTGTCTCAGCTTCCCACTCCGCAGAAGGTGGATCTCGCTAAGATCACTTCAAGTCGCGAGATGAGGAATCCTGACATGAGCGCTCAGTCTTTAGTTCCTAACAGGGCCCCCAAGAAGGCTGGTTATCTGGAGCCTTACTACAAGCGTCCCGCAGGTATGTATGTTTCGCCCTTCAACGCCAATAACGGTGAAGGTCTTTGGTCATTTGGTGATATGGTTTTCCTGATGGCAAAGCCTTTTGCCGATTATCTGTTCACTGGCGAAATCTCTGGTGAGGTAGATGAAACCACCAGCTGTGCATGGGACATTTGGATCCGTCCTTATGGCGGTTACATTGGTCTCGATAATGAAATAAGCTTTTACTATAACAGCTATTGGTCAGTAGATAGTGTGCCCATCTTCTATGCAGTTGACGGTCCGCTGGATGACCAGAATGCCAATTGGTTCGAATATCAGATCAAGGCCTATGACACCGAGGAACTTCCTGGTGGTGGCATTAAAGTCAATAATGAGACTCCTGCCGTGATCCTCTCGGTGGATAACAACGAGACTGTATCTATCATGTTCGATGAGGAGAACATGGACTTCATGTACTCGAGCAAGACCATGATCTCTGGTGGCCGTAATGCCGACCAGGTGGGTATGCTCTCGAGATACTATGGTGCAGAACCTTGGGGTGAGAACGAGTATGGCTGGTGGTTCGGTAAGAACGCTTCCCATGTCGATGGTATGGCTCAGTGCTTCGAGAAACCGCAGCACCCCTATCTGCTCAAGAATGTCTATCTCCAGTGCGCTAACAACTACGAGGAGAACATCGGTATGGTGGTTAACAACCCCGTCAAGCTGTACTGTAAGGTATATAAGCTGCCCGAAATTCCCGATTATCAGGAAGTTGGCGGCGCTAGACTTCCCCTCGATCCCGGTGAGCTCATCGTTACTGGTGAGGCAACCATTACTCCCACCACCGGTGAGGCTTTGAACGGCTTGGTTACCTTCGTTTTGAAGGCTAAGGATCCCATGACCGGTCTGACCTATGAGTATCACCCCACCATCGACTATCCTATCATGATTGCGATCGAGGGTTACAACGATCCCGGTACGAGGGCTATGGCGAGCTCGCTTACCTCAAGACAGGTATCTATGAGTATGAGATTGACGAGCAAGGTGACACCGTTAAGGATGAGGAAGGCAATCCCGTGCGTTTCTTCACTGGCGAGTATCAGTGGCGTGGTTTGAACAATTATTTCAGCAGTGGTACGCTGACTTTGAAGACTGGTCTCAGTATCTTCATCAGCACCGAGAATCCTTTCATTACCTTCGTTCATGGTCTTGAGGATGGTGAATACATTTTCCCCGACGAGGGTGGCTTAATGACCAAGACCTTTGAATACAGCGACGGCAGTGTTTACACTACCGAGAGCATTGACTTCCTCAGCAGTGTGCCTGGTGAGGATGGCGACATGTGGATGACCTGCAACGGCAGTGATGAGCTTCCCGACTGGTTGGAGATCAACCTTGTTGATACCTATGATGAGGAGGGTAACTTCACCAACAATGTGACCGCTCAGGTTACCGCCGAGGCATTGCCCGCTGATGTTCCGTATCGTAAGGCTACTATCCGCTTCGAGATCCCCGGTGACTATATTGAGTACACGTTCACGCAGGGTGTAGAGCCCCCCCATCCTCAGGGTGACGTTGACGGCAATGGCGAGGTGAACATCGCTGATGTGAACTGCCTGATCAAGGTGATCCTGGGCCAAGTTGATGCCTCCATCTATGAGGGCCGTGCATTAGTGAATGAAGATGATGAGGTTAACATTGCCGATGTTAACGCTGTTATCGCCATTATTCTGAAAGGCTGATCTGTGATACCGTTTTAAACTGATTATTACAGTTTCTTAACATATCATCTATTACCTGTAGAGACGGGGAGCCTGATGGAAGGTTTCCCGTCTCGTCTTATATTTGTCTTTTTGGCAAATTTGATGTATCTTTGCGCACATGAATGACAATCAAGATAATAGCCAATTGAGGCCTGTCCGCATCACTGCCATGAGGCAGACGCTCTATCGCGACCTCATGCAGCAGTTCGAGAATCCCATCCAGCATGCTTGCGACATTCAGGTGGGGCAGTCCTTCATTTCCCATGGTGCACAGCGCCCCGATGGCCTGTGTGAGAGCGCATGGGAGTCGATGCGCCCGTTCGTTGAATCCCTTGCTCGTGGCGAGGGCAACTTTTTCGACGGCTGGATGAAGAATCCCCAGTCGGCCATGATCTCGTGCAACGACGGCTTCCGTCCTGTCTCCTTCTATCTCGAGGCAATCAACTAAAAACTAAGGACTAAAAACTAAGGACTAAAAACTAAGGACTAATAATATGAACATCAAATCTGCCGAATTCCAAATCAGTAACAGCGACTACCGCAAGTGCCCCGACTCTCGCTTGCCCGAATACGCATTTATCGGGCGAAGCAATGTGGGTAAGTCATCGCTTATCAATATGCTCACAGGGCGCAAGGGCTTGGCAAAAACCAGTGCTACCCCTGGAAAGACGTTGCTCATCAACCACTTCCTCATCAATGGTGAGTGGTACATCGTCGATTTGCCCGGTTATGGCTTTGCCAAGCGCAGCAAGGAAAGCCGTGAGCAGTTGCGCCGCATGATTCAGGGCTATGTGCTCGGGCGTGAACAGATGACCAACCTGTTTGTGCTCGTTGACTCTCGCCTCAAGCCGCAAAAGATTGACCTCGAGTTTATCCAGTGGCTTGGCGAGAACGGTGTGCCGTTTTCCATCGTGTTCACCAAGATGGACAAACTGGGCAAGGTCGCAGGCCCTGCTGCCGTCGAGGACTACAAGAAGGAGCTGCGCAAAACCTGGGATGAACTGCCTCCCGTATTTATGACTTCGAGTGAGGATGCCCGTGGAAGGGACGAATTGCTCGATTATATCGATGACATCAACAAGCAACTGAAACAATAATGAAAAAGATAACCGTAATCCTGCTGACTGCACTTGTCACCATGGTGGCAATGGCTCAGGAAAAGATTGAGATGACCCTTAACGAGGGTTGGCAGTTCTCGCGTGACAATATCAAGTGGCAAGAGGTGACCGTGCCCCATGATTGGGCTATCAGCGGCCCGTTTGACAAGAAATGGGACCTGCAGGTCGTGGCCATCAAGGAAAACGGCGAGAACGTCGCCACCGAGAAGTCTGGCCGCTCAGGCGCTCTGCCCTGGATCGGCAAGGGCTATTACAAGACTACGTTCAATGTTCCCACTGTTTACAAGCATGTTCAACTTGTGTTTGACGGTGCGATGGCCGACCCCCACGTCTATGTCAACGGACATCTGGCAGGACATTGGGCATACGGCTACAATGCCTTCATTGTTGATGCCTCTCCCTATATAAATACTGACGGCTCTGCCAACACGCTGGAAGTGACCCTCGAGAACAAGGAGGAGAGCAACCGCTGGTATCCCGGCGGTGGCATCTACCGTCCCGTAAAACTCCTGATGACTAAAGGCTTCAACGTCTTGGACACATGGGGAATGTATGTGCGCACGCTCAGCATCGACGGCGACAAAGCCCGTCTGCAAATCGAGCACCAGCTCGATGCCGGCAGTTCGCTTGACTGGGACTATGAACTGATCATCACACTGGCCGACGCGTCAGGAAAGGTGGTAGCCACAAAACGCACTGCCCCCGACGGTATGGGCCACTTTGCAACGCAGTTGACCGTGGACCATCCTTCGCTGTGGTCTCCCGAGTCACCCTATCTGTATCATATCTCGACCGTATTATTGTGTGAAGGCATAGAGATGGATCGCCAGAGCCAAAAAGTGGGCATCCGTACCGTTTCCTTCAGCAAGGAGGGCGGTTTCCAGCTCAATGGCGAGCGCCGCAAGATTAAAGGCGTGTGCCTGCACCATGACCTTGGCCCGCTGGGTGCTGCCATCAACAAGACAGCGCTGATCCGCCAGATTGAGATGATGAAGGCCATGGGCGCCGATGCCATCCGCACCAGCCACAATATGCCCTCGACGATGCAGATGGAAATCTGCGACAGCCTGGGCATGATGGTCATGGCCGAGAGTTTTGACGGGTGGAAGGAGCCCAAGGTGCGCAATGGCTACGGCAGCTATTGGGACGAGTGGTGGCAGCAGGACATCCGCAATCTGGTGCTCAATCACCGTAACCATCCTAGCATCATCATGTGGAGCGTGGGCAACGAGATTCCCGAGCAGTGGAAGCCCGAGGGCGTGAAGCGCTACAAGGACCTCATCGCCCTGTGCCATGAGTATGACCCCTCGCGCATGGTGACCTGCGGCATGGACCAGCCCGACGGCGATGTTTGGTGCGGTTTTGCCCAAGTGGCAGATGTGCCTGGCTTTAACTATCGCCTCCACAGGTATGATGAGTTGTTTGAGCGTCTGCCGCAGGGCTTTATCCTGGGCAGCGAGACGGCATCGACCGTGAGCACGCGCGGTCATTACTGCTTCCCCGACACCTGTGCCACTAACAAGGCTTGGCCCGACGGACAGTGCTCGGGTTATGACGTGGAATACTGCTGGTGGAGCAACTTGCCCGACGATGACTGGAAGATGCAGGAAGACCGTGACTGGACCGTCGGCGAGTTTGTGTGGACTGGCTATGATTACCTGGGCGAACCCACCCCCTACGACGAATATTGGCCCTCGCGCAGCAGCTACTTCGGCATCTGCGACCTGGCTGGCCTGCCCAAGGATCGCTACTACCTGTACCGCAGCCACTGGAACAAGCAGGAGCACACCATCCACCTGTTGCCGCACTGGACCTGGCCCGACCGCAAGGGCAAGGTGACCCCGGTCTATTGCTATACCGACTATCCCTCAGCCGAGCTCTTTGTCAACGGCAAGAGCCAGGGCCGCATCACCAAGAGCGACACGGCCCGTCTGGACCGTTACCGCCTGCGCTGGCGCAACGTCATCTATCAGCCTGGTGAACTGAAAGTGGTTGTCTATGACGAGAGCGGCAACAAGGCAGGTCAGCAGATTGTCCGCACTGCCGGTAAGCCCAAGCGCCTCGTGCTGGAACCCGAACGCAAGACCATCAAGGCCGATGGCAACGACCTGGCCTACATCACGGTGAGTCTCGTCGATAAGAACGGCACCCTGTGCCCCGATGCCGCCAACAGGCTTGAATTCAGTGTGGCAGGAGCTGGCACCTATAAGGCCGCCTGCAACGGTGATGCCACATCGCTGGAACCGTTCACCGAACCACAGATGAGCCTCTTCCATGGCCAACTGGTCGTTGTTTGTCAGGCAAGCAAAACCCCTGGCGTGATGACCCTCACCGTCAAGGATCCCGCCACCGGCCTGAAATCCAGCGTCAACATAACCGTCAAATAAAACTTTTTCTCTCCGTTTGATAGATTAAACCCATTTGAGCTTCATGAAAAAGGAACTATTGTTTTTGGTGTGTATGATAACCTCTTTTTTGAGTGCAAATGCTACTTACTGGATTTGCACAGTCAATACAGACATCCACATGAAAGAAGAGCCCACCAAACTAGATAATAATTCCATCTGCGTCATTCCAGCTGGAGAGTTTATTGTTATAGATGATGAAGATCGCATGAATGGAAATGTATATGCTCTTTGGGTTCGTGGAGATACTTATGGTTATGTGACCGAGTATTACATCGAAAAAGTTCAAGTGTTAGAAACAAATGAAGTGAATGTATTACAAGAAACAGGAAAAATTAAACAAGATGATCCTGAACTTGTGATAAAGAATAAATGTAATGGGAAGGTCACGGTATCGTTAAACGGTTCAAAGCATTCAATAGAATCGGGAGAGACTAAAGCTATAGTTGTGCCAGCTGGGAAAGTCTCTATCTTCGTCTCTTCTCCTGGGATGATTCCGTTTTCAACAACACAATATGTGAAGTCGAATCGTTCTTATAGATGGGAGTTCTACATCGAGCGTTAGACTCAACATAACCGTCAAATAAAGACACCTGACAACAAATAAAGGAGGCAACCAGAATTAGCTCGGTTGCCTCCTTGTTCGTCGTTTAGTCGTTTTACTCTTGGTTCTTGATATAGTCGAGTAAGAACAGGAGTTCGGTGTTCATGTCAAAGTTGTAATGCTTGTAGTCCTCGTAGGTCGGCATCAGATCGGGAGTGAACTGCTTGGCATTCGGATCATCTTTCGGCAAGAAAAGCTGCAGAGAGTTGGATATAGAGCCTTTCAACTTGGTGCGTGGTAGCTCAAACGGAGTCGCTTCCATGTAGGTGTTTGGCGCTTGCTTGCTGGGCAGTCCTACAACCGTTGCTCCCATTTTCCACAGGAAAAATGCATAGTGGAATGCAGCACTGTATGTGGTTGGGTTGATTAATACATACACGTGCTCGGGCGTATAGATGGGTTTGCCATGTTGTGCCATGAGTTTGTCCTTGACACTGCTTGCCATTTGCTCAATCATCCTGTCGCGGAACTTATCACTGATTTCTTCGGGACTATAGTCATCTTCGCTAGTAGCGATATAATCGCCCAAGATGAGCCCAGTGTCTTGCATCTCGGCATTTAATTGTTCCATAGAGATATTCATCTTTTTCATGTACAGGGGTGAGAATAACTGAATGAACTTGATGCCGAATCGTGGAGCCTCTTCGAGGTACGTGAAGCCACCGCTGTTGCCTCGTAGATCGATAATCAGGTTTTTGCTCTTGTTCTTCTTCATTACCTGTAGCATCTTTCCAAACTCATCACTGAATGACGGAATCTTGGCCAAGGCCTTATTCACATCGTTAGGCATGTCATCTTCGTTATATTGCGTATATGTCCTCTTGAGATATTGACCGACGTCCATGCCGTGACTGATCATTATTTCCAACGCATCACGGGATACGATCTGACTTGAGCGGAAGTACATCGAGTTCTTCTTGTCATCAACAAACAGGTAGGACAGATTCCCTTGGCTGGGGAATGGTTTGGTGTGTTCAACACTGGATAACTCGATATTAGAACCAGAACCATATTTATCAATGAGAGGAAGAGTCAGATTCATTTGTTTGCCCTTGGGGGTCTGGAGCAGGAACGTGATGGAATCCTGGCGCATGTCGGGTATCACTTTTCTTAAATCGTTTGGTTTGAGACTGCTGATAAAACAGAAGTTGGTAATGCGGCCAATCTCGTTCTCGGCAGTATGATATGCTGCTAAATTTGTGCAAATTTCTTTAAGGGGAATGCCCTCGATGGCGATTAATCGGCTGCCTATAAGGTCTTTATGTTCAGTCGTGATGGATTCGATGACAACACCGTCACTTATGGGCCAGAAATCGATTGGAGCCCCCATCTCGGGTTCCCTTTCTTCAAAAAATGAAGAGAGTCCCATATCAATGTTGGTGTGGCCGTCCTCTAGAGGTGCCAGGAATTTTGTGATGCGGCGTGCCAGCTCATCGGTGCTGGTTACCGAATCCTCAATTAGGCCGAATCGCGTATCCATGGCTTCCAAACGGAAGAAGGGTTTACCGCCATAGTTGGTGTACGGGTCAGGGTGTGTCTCTTCCAGCAGTCTGACAAACTCGTTGAAGTCGGCGACGATGGAATCAGTGGGAATCTGTGCATTGGCACTGTTAAAAGCCAGCATTGTTGTTAACACGCTGAGCAGGGCTGCTCGTTGGAAAATGTTGTAAAGTTTCATGATTAGTATCGTATTAGTGGTTAGTGGTTTTGATTGGCCCAAAGTTAATGCATTTTATTGCTTCCCACAATTTGTTTTTCCATAATAATCACTGATTGACTGTTTTTTATATAAAAGAGTCTAATCTTTTTACATT